>DAINOB010000022.1:0-16535 GCA_036735585.1 Cytophagales bacterium
CTCAGATGGTTAGAGCGTAGGATTCATAACCCTAAGGTCGGCAGTTCGATCCTGCTCCCCGCTACACACAAAAAAAGCCTCCGATATTTGGGAGGCTTTTTTGTGAATTTAATTATGCGTAAAAAAAAGAGGAAATACCTCCTTTTTCAGCATGAGTTACTTTATCTTGTTGATTACTGCCGTAAATGCCTCTGGATTGTTCATGGCAAGGTCTGCCAAAACTTTCCTATTAAGTCCTAGGCCACTTTGATTTGCCTTATGAATGAATTGCGAATAAGACATTCCGTGCTCTCTGGCAGCAGCGTTTATTCGTTGAATCCACAAAGATCTAAAATCTCTTTTCTTTGCTTTACGGTCTCTGTATGCGTATACTAATCCTTTTTCAACTGCATTTTTTGCTACAGTCCATACATTCTTTCTTCTACCAAAATAGCCTTTTGCTAGTTTGAGTATTTTCTTTCTTCTGGCCTTTGAGGCTACTGTGTTTACCGATCTTGGCATTTTACATGTTGTTTTTTGGAGTAGGCGGTCTAATCACTATGACTCTTAAGCCTTTTTCCTGGTGAAACGTTGAAACTAATTTTAAATCAGATTTGGAGCATAGTTCTTACTCTATCCTCATCTGCAGGAGATATAAGCACGTATCCTGACAATGATCTCTTCTGTTTTGTAGTCTTTTTTGTCAGAATATGGCGCTTATATGCTTGCTTACGCTTGATAAGCCCTGAGCCTGTAAGCTTAAAACGCTTTTTAGCTCCTGATTTTACTTTTACTTTGGGCATTTTCTATCTATTTAAATGGTACTAATACTCCTTACTTTTTTGCCAACTGTTTGGGAGCTAACATCATAAACATTCGCTTTCCTTCCAGTCTTGGCATTTCTTCTACTTTTGCAAGTTCCTCAAGTGCTTGGGCAAATTTAAGTAGGATGATTTCCCCTCGCTCTTTAAAAACTATACTACGTCCAGCAAAGTGTACGTAGGCTTTTACTTTTGCACTTTCTTTTAGAAAGCCAATTGCGTGTTTGAGCTTAAAGTCAAAGTCGTGATCATCTGTATTAGGTCCAAACCTGATCTCTTTGATTACAACTTTATGCGCCTTCGCTTTTAATTCTTTTTGCTTCTTTTTTTGGTCGTACTTAAACTTGGAGTAGTCAATGATCTTACATACAGGCGGATCTGCATTTGGTGCGATTTCGACCAAATCCAAGCTCTGAGCTTCTGCCATTTGCAAAGCTTCTTGAGTGCTGTAGATACCCTGTTCTACATTTTCTCCAGCAAGCCTTACTCTAGGAACTCTTATTGCCTTGTTAATACGGTGCTCATCTTCCTTTTGTCTGTTGAGATTTCGAAACCGCGGATCGTTATTTGGTACTCTTTCGATTGTTTCCTCCTTTTAAAATAGCCCGCAAAATTGAGAAAAAGAATTCATATTCAAAAGCACTGTTATTTAAGTTCTAAAATTTCGGTAGTTACTTGTTTGATAAAATCTTCTGTAGACATGCTCCCTTGGTCTCCTTTACTCTGTCTCCTTACTGCCACAGAATCAGATGTTATTTCTTTTTCCCCAATTATAAGCATGTAAGGCGTTTTTGAAACCTCAGCATCTCTTATTTTTCTGCCAATTTTCTCATCTCTTGTATCCACAGTAGCTCTTAAATTTTGTGCGAGCAATTGCTTACGAAGATCCTCAGCATACTCATTGTACTTCGCTGAAATAGGTAGTACCGTTACTTGTTCTGGAGCCAACCAAACAGGGAAGTGACCTGCAAAATGTTCTATGAGAATAGAGATAAAACGCTCCATGGAGCCGAAAGGTGCTCTATGGATAATTACAGGCCTGTGCTTTTGGTTATCAGCCCCCATGTACTCTAGGTCGAAACGATCTGGCATGATATAATCCACCTGTACTGTACCCAGCTGCCATTTTCTTCCGAGTGCATCGTTGACTATAAAGTCGAACTTAGGCCCATAAAATGCTGCTTCACCAATGCCAATGAAATAATCTAAATCCAACTCTTTGGCTACTTCGAGTATTTCCTTTTCAGCCAATTCCCATACTTCATCTGATCCCGCATAGTTTTCTTTATCAGCAGTATCTCTGAAAGAAAGCCGGGTTTTAACTGGCATGCCAAATGTCTTAAACACCAATTGGGTAAGCTCAATCGCATTATACAGTTCAGATTTCAACTGATCATGTCGGCAATATATATGAGCATCATCTTGCGTAAATCCGCGTACTCTACTCAGTCCGCTCAATTGCCCTGACTGTTCGTATCTATATACGGTACCAAATTCAGCCAATCGAATGGGCAACTCTTTGTAGCTTCTGGGTTTGGATGAATAAATCTGATGGTGATGGGGGCAATTCATGGGTTTCAACAAATACTCCTCATCCTCAACTTTTATAGGGTCAAATTGAGAGTCAGCATAGTAGGGATAATGCCCAGAGGTTCTATATAAATTTAGATTGCCAATATGAGGAGTGATCACTTCTTGATATCCTCGTTTAAGCAATTCCTCTTTTATAAATTCTTCGAGCTTTCTTCTCACAATGGTTCCTTTAGGCAACCAAACTGGCAGACCGCCCCCAATGGCAGGCGTGATCAAGAAAAGCTCCATTTCCTTGCCCAGTATTTTATGATCTCGCTTCTTAGCCTCTTCTAAGAGAAATAGAAATTCTTCTAATTCCTTTTGCTTAGGAAAGGTGATGGCATAAATGCGAGTAAGCTGTTTTCTAGTGGAATCACCTCGCCAATAGGCTCCAGCAATATTCAATATTTTTACTGCCTTTATGAGTCCTGTATGCGGAATATGTCCCCCTCTGCACAAATCCGTGAAATTGCCTTGTGTACAGAAGGTAATACTTCCGTCAGCAAGCCCTTCAATCAACTCGATTTTGTATGGGTCTCCTTTAGCGTTGTAGTAGTTTAGGGCTTCTGCCTTGCTTATAGGCTTTAGCTCATAAGGAGCGTTTCTTTTAGACAGCTCCAACATTTTAGACTCAACTTTTGCAAAATCCTCTTGTGTAAAAGTATACTCTCCAAAATCGATATCATAGTAAAAGCCTTGCTCAATCGAAGGTCCTATACCTAGTTTAATCCCTGGATACAACAACTCTAAAGCCTCAGCAAGCAAATGAGCACTGGAATGCCAAAAGGCTGATTTCCCCTCTTCATCGTTCCAGGTGTATATTCGAAAATTAGCATCTGAGTTAATGGGTCTATTGAGCTCAGTAAGTTCTCCATTGATTCCAACAGCCAGGGCATTCCTAGCCAAACCCTCGCTGATACTTTTTGCTATTTCAAACCCTGTTACACCTTTTGACTCTTCTCTAACAGAACCATCTGGAAGAGTGATTTTAATCTTCATGTATTCTTCTTAATTAGTTGTATCCTGCTCTAACTGACTTATTCTTTTTTTCAAATCCTCATTCATCCCAACTTGATTTGCATACTTTTTCAAGAAAATTAAAGCATTCTTTTTGTCATCTAAAGCTTCAAAATTATTGGCAATGAAAAGATTTGCATCAATAAAATCAGGCTTTACTATGTTCAATTGTCTGAGATATCTTTTGGCTTCGTTGTGTCTATTTTGCTCTAGAAGCAAGACTGAGCTGTTGTATGCTGCCAAGAAATTGGTGCTATCCGAAAGATAGGCTTTCATATAGTAGGTCAAAGCACTGTCTGTAAGATCTTTATTCTGTAGAGCGACCCCAGTGTTGTAAAGCATAAATGATTCTGCGGGAATATTGTTCAACCCTGAGTTGAGGTACTGCAATGCCATATCGGGATTTCCGTTTCTAAGATAAAAGTCAGCAATGGTATTGTATGGCTCAGCATCATAAGGGTCCAATTCGATACTTGTTTCTAAAGAGGTGAAAGCTTTGATAGTATCACCCGTTTCGTAAGCCAAAATACCCCTATAGAGATAACCTCTGGCATTAAATCTATCGTACTTCAACGCCTCATTGATGTTTGCCATAGCTTTAGAATACTGTCTTACAACAATGTATAGCTCAGTGAGTAATAAGTAGCAATCAGGTGAAAGGTATCCCTTGCTCAAAGCTAATTCTACATAATTGATTGCAGGGGCTATCTGATTAAACCCTTTCAGTGCTTGAGCCTTTATGAAATAAGATTTTCCGTCTGCGCTATCCAAAGCAATGGCCTTGTCAGCATCTGTAATGGCTGAAGAAAAGTCCTTGGCCCTAATGAAAAGCTCAGCCCTTCTTCTATAGGCCGAACCAAGTGTTGGACTGTTGTTGATAGATCGGGTAGCAGCTTGAATCTGCTCGTCCAAGGATATATCAGTCAAGAATACTACAGAGTCTTGATCAATATTTGATTGCGTTTTGTCATTTTGACTTTTGCAAGAAGTTAAAAAGGCACTTAGTAAGAGTGTTGCTGCAAAAACATATCTTGAAATCATCTGGTAAAAGTAGGGCATAAAGTTGAATGGTTCGAGGTTACAGTTGAAATTCTACGGCCACTTTTACTCCAAAACGATTGACATTGGGTCTGTCCAAATAAGTAAGGCGGTGTATAAACTCTACTCTGAGGAGTCGGAATATATTTTCAAAGCCATAACTAACCTCTGTATAGGGCATATTTCCAAATGAGCTGAATGAATCTACAGGTTCACCCGATTCATTAATGGAGGCAGTAAGTGCTCTATTGGCTTGGCTTGCCGAACCGTATACTGCTGATCCTGTGGCAAAAAGCCGCCACTTCAATTTAGAAAAATAAGGGATGCTATTCAAAATAAATCCATCGAATTTTTGGGTGTAACGTAGACTTACATAACGATCACTTACGAATTCAAAGAGGTTCATCAAGTTGAAGGCCAAAGAATTGTAAAAAGGAGATTCGTTCCCTAAGTGTACTTGCAGTAATGGATAAGGAAGAGTAGAGGGAATATATCCCGCTTTCAAATCATAAATACCACGCCCCATAAACCCTGTCTTCACTGTTTGTGATATGCCAAACATCAGTTTGTGGTAATTAAAATCCCCTCCAGCAAGCCCTTGTATCCCAAGAATGTATCGAAAAGTAAATACTGGCCAACGTCTTGTTCCTAAGCTAATTCTTTCGTTCCTGTCGTTTTGTACAAACAACTCATCTCTAGCATATCTGGATTCAAAAATTACTTCTGTGGCATCGAATCTCTCCCTTCGATCCGAGGGATCCTCTGAAATTTTATAGGCAAATGCGTATAGTGGATCGAAATTTCTTGTTCTAAACTTTATTCCTTGGGTAAACCCTTTGCGTAGTTCTCTAGAGATAAAAAAGAGGTTTGATTTTTCGAAAAAAGGACGATTGAGTATTCCCCAACGGGTAAATGCCAAAAATAAAGGTGAAGTAGTGAGATCTTCAGAAATTAGCCCAACCTGATCTATATCTTCTTTGTGTTCTATGCCCACCACTGTCCAGCGCTTTCTATCCAATATTCGATGAATATAGGCTCTATACTTCCATCGATCATCTCCCCAACCATACGCTGCATACCCACCAAATGTCCACTTCCTGGATAAACTCCCATTTGTTCTTAACCCCAATCTTGCTCTATTACCTTCAATATTGTTATTTGAATATAGCCATAAATAAGTACCTAAATCTACTATACCAACAGTTTTATATCCGTTATAAAGAATGTTGATGACTTCGACATAAGATTTGATGGTAGGAATATCTTTAATGCTGTCTATCATTTGGTATACAGATACTTCTGTGGAAGATAGTGAATCATGACGCTTAGCTTCCCAGAAGCCTTCTTCCTTAAGAGTTACCTCTTCCTCCATCACGATTTCCTCTTGATAGAATTTTTGAGGATAACTTGTATTAATAAGAATCGATTTATTTGAAGTATAAAATTTGGCAATCATTCCTGCCCAACTATCTGAAAGATCTTCGATATCAATGAGTATTCTTGTTTTTGAAGGCAACCATTGTGAGGAATCTGTTCGAACCATTTGCTGCTGTACTTTGATCTTCTCAATAAAATTCAGGTTAGCACTTTTATCAATACTGGCATCTAATTGCTTAATAGCAAATTCATTTGAAGTGATCCAAATACTTCCTGTAAAGGCTAGATCTTGCGGACGCTTGGGTCTAAAATCTATTTTGTAACAATAATCATTGTCAATATAACCGCTATCCTGAAGCAAATAGTCATAAAAAAAACCAACACTATTATTCAAAGGAGTGGCAAAATTTTTATTAAACAACACAATGAAATTATCATAAAAGTTATATTCCTGAAAAGTGCTTCCTATGAGTTGAGACACTACATCTCCATCCCCAAATCCCACACCTGAAACATTGGTTTTGTGAATAACCTCTTTGCTGAGCTTGGGATTATTTTTAACATATACATCAGACAAAGACTCTGAAAGGAAAATTGGAAGAATAGGTTTCCCATCCTCTCCTTGGATCATTTTTAGGCTATCAAATAATCCTGAAATGTTCTTAAATATTTTGCGATCCTTAAACTTGGATGAGATATTATCGATATCAACTTCTATTTTGGTATATGCCTCATATTGATAGGCATCCAATGATTTTTTATCATTATTTTCCTTGTTTTGAACTGCTGCACGAATTATAGGCATGGCAGGATTTCCGCCTGCTACGATTACTACCTCTTCTAGGCTTTTGGTATCTGGAATCAATTGTATGTTAACTACTTGATCCTTCACCTTCATAAGTGGCTTACTACGAGTGATATAGCCTATGTAGCTTGCCACCAAACTATCTTGAAGTGTAGTACTTTTTAATTGAAAGTAACCTTCAAAATCAGTAGTAGTACCAGAAGATGTGCCTTTAAAATAGATGTTTACGAACGGCAATCCTTCTCCTGTGCTTGAGTCTGTTACCTTTCCTTTTACAGAGTAAGGTTGAGCACATGCCATGGTTCCGGAAAACCACGAAAGAATACATAAAAGTGATAGCCGGCTCAAAGTATTGGTTTGTAACGAAAGTAAGGAGTTTCAATAGGAAAGCCTATTAAAAAAGGTCCAACTGGTCAGGATTTGATTTATCTGGCAGTTTGGAGCTTGGGTCAAAACTGATTTTCTCCCCTACTTGGTAGCTATCATCTTCTTTAGCGGCTTCATTTGCTTGATCTTTCTCAGGATTGTTATCAGGTAATTCTTCACTGATTTCTGTAACCACCTCTTCGATTTTAATTATTTTTGAAAAGGACAACTTGCTTCCCATGGCCTTCCAACCTTTTACTTCTACGAACTCTGTCAATAAAAGCTCTTCGACACTTTCTTTCCCTTTAGACTGAGCCACATAGATTTTTACTAACGGCACATTGACATTAGAAATGAATTCTAATTTTGATCCTTGACTCTCCGAGATGAAGTAAAATTTCTTTCCCGTAGAGCTTGTTTCAATGACAAACCGCTTGGCATAATAGAGCTTACTAGCCCCATCAAAATATATGGCGGACAGTATTTGTTGCGGGACATACTTTACGATCAACATGATTTTGTCTTGCTCAAAGCGGTTGGTAAGTTCAAAGCTTGTCAATTCGTATTCACCAGATTTGTAGCAAACTAGAATAAGGTCATCCGCAGCAAAATTTCCAAGATAGATTCCTCGCTGTTCGGTATTTAACCTACCCACTACAGAATCATACCACACATCAAGACCTCCTAAGGTAGATCCTCCGCCAGCCTTAAATTGAATCTTCCGGATAGGATATTTTGTAAGCCTATTTCCTTGAGATGACCTCCCTTTGATGCTGATGGTACTGAAGTCGAAATCAAAAGACTTGACACGTGCCTTGGCACCAGCCGTTAGATTCACGGTGATTTGCTCTGCTTCACCATTAGGATTGGCAGTGAAGTACAAAATTCTAGAGCCTTTACTGCCCTGAGTCAAATCGTACTCTTTATCACGGGTAATCCCCAATACTTGAAAACGCTTCACAAAGGTGATTCCGCTAGAGCCATCTACATAAACTAGGTTGTACACCTTTCTGTCATCATTTTTCTTAAATACCGAGGCATACAAAATTTCCTTCCCTACAAAAACCTTTTCTGCAATTTTTACCACTTTACATTTGCCGTTTTTAAGAAAAACAATCACATCATCTATATCAGAGCATTCCGACAGATATTCATCTTTTTTGAGGCCAAATCCTATAAATCCATCCTCCCTGTTGACGTAAAGCTTTTGATTTGCAGCAGCTACTACAGCGGCAGTAATGGTATCGAAAATCTTGATTTCGGTTTTTCGCTCACGGCCTTTTCCATACTTTTTAAGCAAGCCCTGGAAGTAGTCAATCGCAAAATCTGTAAGGTTGTTGAGGTGGTAGATTGTTTGCTCCAATTCCTCAGCCAGTTGCCTCATTTTCTCATCCGCTTTGGCTGTGTCAAAACGGGTAATTCTAATCATTGGAATTTGTGTAAGCTTTTCAAAATCTTCATCGCCTATGGTACGGTAAAAGCTAGACTTATACGGCTCAAATCTCCCATCTAAATAGACAAACAAGGTGGGTTTGTCACTGTATTCTTTGAAAGGAATATACATCTCATCTTGAATGAAGAGTTTCTCCAAAGAAGAAAACAATATCTTTTCCTGAAGATCAGCTTTTTTGATCTCCAGCTCTTTGCGTAGTAAATCTTTGGTATGCTGGGTGCTTATGCTTAGCATATCCAGTACACTCATGAAGTGTGGTTTGTCCTCATAAATCACACATGCATTGGTAGCAATAGACAATTCGCAATCGGTAAATGCATATAATGCATCTATAGTAATATCAGGCGATGTTCCTGGTTGTAATTGCACTTGTATTTCTACATCCTTTGCGGTGTTGTCAACAACTTTTTTGATTTTAATCTTTCCAGCATCACTCGCTTTTACAATAGAATCTATGAGTGCACCTGTAGTGGTCCCAAATGGTATATCTCTAATGACCAAAGTTTTCTTGTCAAGCTCCTCAATTTTTGCTCTTACCCTTACTCTTCCACCCTTTTGCCCGTCATTGTATCCAGAGAAATCTGCAGCTCCACCCGTGGGGAAATCAGGATAAATCTGGGCTTGCTTTCCTTTCAATAATTTGATGGAAGCATCAATCAATTCACAGAAATTATGAGGCAAAATTTTAGTTGCCAGTCCTACAGCTATTCCTTCTGCACCTTGAGCTAAAAGTAAGGGGAATTTGACAGGAAGCATGACAGGCTCTCTTTTTCTGCCATCGTAGCTCAATTGCCATTCGGTGATATCTGGATTAAAGAGCACCTCATTGGCAAACTTGCTAAGTCTTGCTTCGATATATCTAGGTGCGGCCGCAGAATCCCCAGTTCTTATATCTCCCCAATTGCCTTGGCAATCAATCAGCAAATCCTTTTGCCCAATATTGATGATTGCATCGCTGATTGAAGCATCTCCATGTGGATGGTATTGCATGGTTTGCCCGATCACATTGGCTACTTTATTATACCTTCCGTCCTCCATTTCATACATGGCGTGGAGTATTCTTTTTTGTACCGGCTTCAATCCATCTATTAAAGCGGGTACTGCTCTTTCCAAGATTACATAGGAGGCATAATCAAGGAACCAATTCTTATACATTCCAGAGACGGGTATAATCTCTGTTAAACCTTCTTCATTACTGTTTTTTAATTCTTCTTCCATGCTAACTATTGGTTACTCCCCACGCTCCCTCGTACAGGACGAAGCTACCAAAAAACAATTGGGCCTATATGTACAGTTATTCACAAACAGAAAAATGACAATATTGTGGTTATGAAAGAAGTCTTGAATTGCCTTATGCTTGCTAGTTTTGCGATTTCATTTTTAGGATGTAACGCAGTACCTGAGTTAGTAAACTTTGATCGTGATCTATGGATGTCTGATCCTCAAGGATGCAAAAACTTAAGGATAAGTGCCTTTCAAAATTTCACTGAGGATAAAGATCAATTCATAGGGCTTACTGAGCGAGACATAGTAAGGCTTCTAGGCAAACCCGATCGGCAAGAACTATATAAGCGAAATCAAAAATTTTACTTCTATTATATCTCCCCAGGTGGGCAGTGTGAGGGCACGCAGACGGCAAGAGGTCAGCAGATATACCTAAGGATAAGTGCCACTCAGCGAATTACAGAGGTTAATAGAAAAAATTGATCTGGCCTTTAATACAACACTCTAAACCTAAGAGTGTGCTTGATTTGCTTGAGCTTGGTAGTCAAGTTGCTGCTATAGGCTTTGTCTATATCCGTGATTACATAGCCCACTTCCTCATTGGTTTTTAAATATTGACCTAGAATATTGACTTTGCTTTCAGCAAGGATATTATTCAAATCGGCCAATACTCCAGGTTGGTTTTTATGTATATGGATGAGTCTGTGAACGTTTTTAATAGCTGGAAGCTGTAGGTGAGGGAAATTAACACTTCCATAGGTAGCACCTGAATTGACATAATCAATGATCTTGGCAGGCACAAATCTGGCAATGTTCTCTTGCGCCTCTTCTGTACTGCCCCCAATATGAGGCGTAAGAATCACATTTGGTAATCCCCTAAGGTCTGATTGAAACACTTCTTGATTGCTTACAGGCTCATAAGGATATACATCTACTCCTAAACCCGACAGCTTTCCCGATTTAACTGCCTGCGCCAACATAGCGACATCACACACATGGCCTCTACTTAGATTTAACAATACTGCACCTTTCTTAAGGGCCTTTAGTTCTCGCTTACCAATCAAAGCTGTGTTTTCCTCGCGTCCATCTACATGAATAGAAACCACATCAGATACTCTTAATAATTCAGTGAGACTATTGCATTTTCTAGCATTCCCCAAAGCCAGTTTATCTATTACATCATAAAAATAAACCTCCATACCCAAAGATTCAGCAATCACTGAAAGCTGAGTACCAATATTACCATAGCCAACAATCCCAAGCTTTTTCCCTCTTATTTCTTTAGCTCCTTTGGCAGATTTGTCCCATTTACCATTATGGAGTCCTGAGTTTTTATCAGGGATTCTACGCAGGAGCATTATTATTTCTGCAATAGCCAATTCAACCACACTCCTGGTGTTAGAATAAGGTGCATTAAAAACAGAAATACCTTTCTCATTACAGGCTCGTGTGTCAATTTGATTGGTGCCTATACAATACGCTCCGATACTTAATAATTTTTTGGCATGGCTTAAAACTTTGCTAGTTACTTGTGTTTTGGAGCGGATACCAAGAATACTGATGTCAGATATAACTTCCTGAAGTTCTGCCTCGTCCATAGCGGCTGTATGGGTAACAACTTCATATCCTTCATGTCTAAATATGGATGCTGCGTCTTCGTGTATATTTTCCAGAAGCAACACCTTAATTCTATTCTTAGGGTAAGAGACTGAAGCAGGCAGCTTAAATTTAAACAAAAGCTCATCCAGATTGGGCAGGACATGATCTGAATGAGCCACCACATAGGGTCTACTTACATTCTCCGTGAAGGCATAAAAGAAATCAGCAAGACCTGCCTTCTTTAGTTCATAATCAGTGTAGCCATCACCTATGACATACAGCTCGCCTTTTAATTTTAATTTTCGAACTGTTTTTACTTTCCCTCCATTTCCTGATAAAGGATTTGATGGATCAATACCGATTACTTTACCTGCTTTATCGAAAACAAAACTGTTGGCATAAATCCGATCTTTGCTTATTCCAAAATCTAAAACGATTGGATCTATCAATTCATGAAATCCACTCGATAGTATGATGATCTGCTTAGACTTCTCCTTGAAAAATTCCTTATTTTTTAAAAATGAAGGAGTTACCTTTTTTCTAAGAACATTGACACATTTACTTATATGATCCTGATTGATACCGGTGAGTGAAAGCCTTTCTGATAGTGATCGATCAAAAGGCATTTCCCCATTCATCGCCATGTCAGTGAGTTGTTTAATTCTTGATAATCTGTTGTGGCCATCAGGATGGTCCTTAAGGGCAATTTGTGCCAACTCCTCAAAACCTTCAGTTTTAATAAAGGTGCTGTCGAAATCAAAAATAAAGTAGATATCTTCCAAAATCAGGGCTTTTTTTTATAGAGCAATGAACTATCTCCGTAACTTAAAAATCTGTAATTATTACTTAATGCTTCGTTATATACCTTTCTCCAATCCTCACCTACAAAACTAGCCACTAATAAAATAAGAGAAGATCCAGGTTGATGAAAATTAGTAATCAAAGCATCACAGACTCTAAATTCGTAACTAGGGTAAATAAATAATTTTGTCTCCCCCGATATCTTAGTCAAACCTCTTTTCTCCATATAGGTCCTTATCAAACCAAAAGCCTCTTCCTTTGTTGGAAGTTCCGAGTAATTCTGAGAATATGGAAGGTCTTGATTTATATGAAAATCCGCATCAGGATTGGTGGTAAGTAGTACACCAAACCAATATAAGCTTTCCAAAGTCCTTAATGAAGTAGTACCAACTGCAACAATGAATCGCTGTTGCGCACCGATGTTACGTACAGTATCCAATCCAACGATCACTTTTTCATTGTGCATAGTATGATGTGAATAGTCATCAATATGCTTAATCGGCTTGAAAGTCCCAGCTCCAACATACAGGGTCACATAATCCTTTTCGATGGCATTGGTTCTAAGTTCATCCAGCACCCGTTCTGTAAAGTGCAGTCCTGCTGTTGGTGCTGCGACAGCGCCCTGATTTTTGGCGTAAATTGTTTGATAATTTTGCCAGTCTTCTGGTTTGGTGGCCCTTGGAATATAGGGAGGAAGTGGAATATCGCCTGTTTGAATTAACAACTCAGAAAAAGATGCACTTCCTTCCCATGTAAATTCAACGATATTTTTATCTGAGTCAATCAGCTTTACCATGAGCAAATGCTCACCTACAAATACCTGAAGTACTTCATCTTTTACCCACCTTTTCTTATTTCCAATTAAAGTTTGCCAAGAGGTATTGCTCTTACTTTCTAAGGCCACTTCGATTGATGTATCAACAGGATTCAATAAAAAAATTTCAATTATTGCTCCAGAGCTCTTACTAAATTTCAATCGAGCAGGAATTACCTTTGTATCATTAAATATCAATAACGAATGCTTGGGGATCAACTTAGGAACTTCATAGAACTGATAATGTCCCATAATTCCGTCCTTATAATAAAGTAATTTTGAAGCATCTCTAGGGCTGCAAGGCTCAAGAGCTATTTTACTTTCAGGAAGTTCATAGAGATAATCAGTAAGAAGTTTAGAGTACATAAAAAAGATCAGAAATTTACTAGTTATTGATTAGAGTTAAAGTGTATATATCTCAAGAATCGCTAAATATTGTACACACATTGTGAGCAACAAACCTATGGCAACGTGTAACTTATATGTTGCTTTTTTCGACATTCTCACATAAAGCATCCCTAGAATGATGATGATCAAATTAAGATACAAATACTTCATATAGTAAAAGGACACAGGTATTTCTTGATCCTTAGTTTCCTTGGGTAAAGAAACACCTTTAATTTTACCAAAAAGAGGGGTACTCTCTACAATTACAGAATCTTTAGCTTTGAAGCCAAGTGCTCCACGATCATTTACTTCAAATATAGCCATATGGGAAGCTGTATAAACATAAGCGTAGGAGTCAGATGAAGGGCCTGGTAGGGTGGTTAAGGACAGCGTATCGTATAAAACAACTTCAGAAATAGTAAGATTGCTATTCGTGGGTGGAAGAAGATGATCTAGAAAAATAAGAATGTTGTATAGTATTCCAAGATACAGCACTGGGGAAATGATTGCATTTATTTTTATCTGAGTATTTAAATACCTATAGTATGCTTCTTTTGCCTTTTGTTTAGCTTCTGCTTTCAACCTTATTCTTTCCTCTCTTAAAGCCTTGGTCCAATCTACACTGGTTGGCTCTTTGGCCACTTTCATGGAATCCCAATTCAGCAAAATAGAGTATGCCTCATTCAAATCAATAAAAGATTGATGAGCCGCTTCAGTTGGATTAATATCAGGGTGGTGCTTTTTTGCCAAATCACGATAAGCTATTTTTATCTGGGCGTCATTGGCGTTTGAATCTAGACCCAATTTACCTAAGTAGTAGCTCCTGTTTCTTAATCTAGCCATGTGTTTACAAATAAAGTAAAGCACACAATGCAAAGACTGTTATTTTTAAAACTTATAAGTGATCTAATTTTAGAAAATCCCATTGCCATGCCATCTTTTGATATAACAAGCAAAGTAGACCCACAAATGTTAGACAACGCTGTAAATACAGCAAGTAGGGAAATACTGAGTCGTTTTGACTTTAAAGGATCAAAAACAACCATTGATTTGGATAAAAAAGCTATGAAAATCAATATCGAGACCGAAGATGAATTTAAAATCAAAGCAATAGAAGACATATTGATTACTAGATCAGTAAAACAGGGTCTTGATGGAAGGATATTTAATTTCACTGAAACAATAGAAAAATCAGGAATGCTTCTTAAAAAAAACATCCCTGTAAAAAGTGGATTGGAGAAAGAGTTATCCAAAAAAATTTCAAAGGTGATAAAGGAAAGCGGGCTAAAAGTGCAGCCATCTATTATGGATGATATTATAAGGGTTTCTGGAAAGAAAATTGATGATTTACAAGCACTTATAGCTCATTTAAGAAAAACCGATTTTGAACAACCACTACAATTTGTAAACATGAAAAGCTAAATTCATGAAAGTAGTCATGAGTTTCCTGATCAATAGTACAGCGATATTTATCACCGTATTGGCTCTACCGGGTGTTGAGGTAAACGGTATTGCCACCACGTTGCTTCTTTCATTGGTGCTTTCATTGCTAAATACTTTTTTTAAACCAATCTTGGTCTTACTAAGTCTACCCATAACTATACTGACATTGGGGCTATTTTTGATCGTAATCAATGTACTAATCATCCTAATTGCCGATTATTTAATTGAAGGCTTCCATATCCAAAGCCTTGGGTGGGCTATAGCTTTCAGTATTGTATTGAGTCTTATTACTTCAATTCTACAATCAGCTTTAGCCTCTAATAATCCCAATCGTTAGAATTAGCACTTAGTCTTTAACAGGTTATCAGAAAATACTGCCAATCTTAATTCAAGATTGCCACTTATGTAATACTCAAGACCTGTGCAGGTGTTTCTTGCGTCTTATAGGTGTAAAAACAAACCAAAACATCAATGACCATTCTACAAAAAGCTCAAACAATTTTTGTCGTAGCGACACTATTGTCAGGAATTGCACTTCAATCTGAGGCAAACAACTCAAATAATGAGGAACCGAAAATAAAGATTAATAATGCCAAAGTAGAGATATCCTTTACAGAATTCAACACGATGGGGAGCACAATAACATTGAGAATACATGATTCCAATGAGAAACTGGTTTATACAAAAGCATTTAATGAAACGGGAACCTTCAGTAAGGCTTTCAATCTATCCAATCTTACTACAGGGGATTACATCATAGAGTTACAGACTGAGAATGTAAAGCATGCAAAAAGAGTATTCATTCGATAATCTGTAAATTCTTTATAAGCAGTAGTTAAGTTAAATCTTAAAAAGCCAGTCTTCCTAAGGCGGGCTTTTTTGCTAATATTTTTGGCATTTTAGAATTATGTGGTAATTTGGGTCAAAATTATTCCTATGCCTCAAACTGATGCAACATCAATTGTGCTGTTCATGCACATAAAAAAACATGGACCTCACCATAATTTATCGGATGTATCTGTTAAGTACAAACTTCGTCATTTAGATGGTGCAGTTGAACTAGGAAGCTATAGTATTACAAATATTTCAAGTGACATCAATCATAGCATAAAAGCAGCAGTATCATTGGTTAATAATAAAATACAAACTACTAAATGAACACCTATTTTGCCCAAAGATTAAGATTATTAAGAAAAGAAAGAGGTTTAACTCAAGAAGGTCTAGCAGCTTTGCTTAACATTAAGAGGTCCATTATTGGTGCCTATGAAGAAGGCAGAGCTGAACCCTCACTCACACGAATTAAAGAAATTGCTGATTTTTTCTCTGTAAGTATTGATAATTTAGTAATCAACAATAATGGATCTACGGTACACAACAATTTAAGACTTATTCCTGTAGTATCACAGAAAGCCGCAGCTGGGTATACCCCAGGGCATATTGACACAGATGAAGGCAATCTCCAACAATTTGTATATGTTCCACAATTTCAATTAGATAAAAAAGAGCTTTTGGGTTTTGAAATTTCAGGAGATTCTATGCTTCCTGTTCAAGACGGTAGTATTGTAATTGTAGAAAAAGTAAATGAGGTTGCTCAAATACAATTCAATAAGACTTATGTTATTTATACGGAAGAAGATGGATTGGTTTATAAACGAATCTTAGAAAATAAAGAGGACTTGGATCAATTTATCGCCAAGTCAGACAACCTTGATTATTCTCCTTATTCCGTTCGAAAAACCGCAATTTTAGAATTATGGAAGGCACGATACGTTCTTTCCAATTTGGCATAAAAAAAGCCCTGTTAGTTAAATCAGGGCTTGAAGTTACAACATAATGTTG
>DAINOB010000023.1:0-16400 GCA_036735585.1 Cytophagales bacterium
GGATCAGTAATTTTGAATTCAGCAAGTGTATTGTGAGTAGTTGAAGTAAGCACTAATAAGGTCATTATCAACGTAAACCGTCTTCTTAGAGGAGTTGATAAGCGACTGATGACCTTTATTTTCAAGCGAATTGTGCCTTTAAAATGTTAGCGCAAAAGTATTTAAAATGGTTAACTATGCAATAGACAGGCCAATTGTTATGAAATTTTCTTGTTCTTGAGGTGGCGATCCTTATCTCGATCCGTTTTTTTCTTAAGGTTATCCTTCATGGCTTCTTGCAAATCAATTCCTGTTTGGTTTGCTAGACATACAACTACAAATAATACATCTGCAAGCTCGTCAGCCAAGTTTTCTGATGCATCAGATTCCTTGAAGGATTGCTCACCATATTTTCGTGCTATTATTCTGGCCACCTCGCCTACTTCCTCTGTTAGAATTGCCATGTTGGTCAGCTCATTGAAATAGCGTACACCATATGCATGAATCCATTCATCTACTTTTTTCTGCAATTCTGTAATGGTCATATTCCTGATTACTTATAAGGTATCTCCAAAATTATTGTAACTGGGCCGTCATTTACTAGATCTACTTTCATATCTGCAGCAAAAACACCCTTCTTCACTCCTTTGGTTAGTTTTGAGGCAGCTTCGTTGCAAAAGTAATCATACAGCATAGATGCTTTTTCTGCAGATGCTGCTTGAACAAAGGATGGTCTATTGCCTTTTCTTGTATCCGCCATCAAGGTGAACTGACTTACAACCAGAAGCTCAGCTTGTACATCCAAAAGACTTAGATTCATCTTCCCTTGTCCATCTTTGAAAATCCTCATGTTGAGAATCTTATTCAGCATTAAGTCTGCTTCTTTATTTGAATCATCAGGTTCAACACCTAATAAAACCAATAGCCCCTGTGCAATGGAGCAAATGTTTTTATCCTCAATGGCAACCCCTGCTTGCAATACTCTTTGAATGACTGCTTTCAAATGATTGTGAATAGCTTTATCTACAGACAGACGCAAAATATGTGTTTTTTTGCACAGTGAAGGGTCTTCGATACATATTAATTCCAGTTTTACTTTTAGGAATTATCCTTGGTAGTATCGTCTATTCCATATACCGATCTGATAAGCCTATCGAAGTATGGACTTTAATCCCTGATCATGCATTGATCGTGGTAGAGTTGAAAACCGAAAAGCTTCTCAGTTTAATCAATGACAAAGAACCTAAACCTTCCACTATTACTCTGCTGCCCAATTATGAAGTAATTCGCTCGGCTAAGCTATTCATCGATTCGATTCTAATGATGGATAGCAGCAAGGCAATTTCATTATCAGATGAGTCTCAACTGTATGTGTCCATCCATGAAAGTGCAAAGCAGAAGCTAGGGACTTTGTATTTTATCCCATTAAAAGAGAAATCATTAGAATTTCTCCTAAGTTATTTGAAAAATAATAGCTCCTTTCCATTCAGAGACCGAATATATCTTCGTGACCACATATACGAAGTAAGGCTCTCAAGTTTGGGTACTGTATCTATGACTGCAAAACAAGGATGGTTGATACTCAGCCAAGAATCTTTGTTAATAGAAGATGTGATCAGAACTGCAGAAAAAAAATCAGACCTCAATTTTAAAAACCAGCATAAGCTTCTCTTTAGCGTAGCAGAACGGCAATCGCATGACTTAAGGGTATATGTGTTGATGGAAAAATTCTCCCAGTTTTTGAGGAAATTAGAATTAAAAGAAGTCCATCTTGCTCATTCTTTACTAGCCTCAATGGCTTATGCTGATGCCAATCTTGAAAACAATGAATGGCAACTGACTGGATATCTACAAAACAGCGCGCCAAACCATTTCCTAAAGCACTTACAAATTAATAAACCTGTTACACCGGAGATTTGGCCTTTGGTACCTGCATCCACTCATTCTCTTGAGTTTTTCGGGTTTAACTCTGGATTTGAATTGTACTACCAGCTACTTGGTGCAGATACGAGCAATGCCTATCTAGTGAGTCCACAATGGAAAGTGCTTAGAGACGATCTTAATTTTGAGCCTCTTGCAATGATCGAAACATTTGATAATCAATGCTGCCTTCTTCACATGCTGCCTGAAAACCAAGAGTCAGGGACTGCAAGTATTCTCATAACTAAAGTAGATCGTGAAGCGAGTGAAAGAGCAATGCTAAAGCTAGAGAATCAAATTTCACTTCTGCGTAAAGACACTACCTATTTCGAAAACTTCCAGCAATACACCATACGACAATTAGACTATCAAGAACTACCTTCCAAGTTATTAGGGCCGGTTTTTAAAGGCTTTGATGAGTGTTTTTATGTTTATCACGATAGTTTTTTGGTCTTTTCATCTTCTATTATAGGTCTCAAGAAGTGGATTGTAGCCATTGAAGATCAAACCACGTGGGAGCGGGATATTTTCTACAGAAGTTTTACAGAAAGTTCGGTGAGCAAAACCAACTACTTTCACTATACCGATCCTATGGTTTGGTTCAGCGCTTTAGCAAAAAAGGAAGAAACTCCGATTGTAAAATGGGTCAAAGAACATCAATCACAACTTGAAAGTCTTCGTCATTTTAGTTTTCAGATCTCATTTAATCCTGGGGTTGTACCATATTTTGGAGCATCACTTCTTATAGATACTACTCGAAAGGAAGTTCCAAAAACCATTTCAGACCAAGCAGAACGCATAATATCGTTGCCACAGGCATTGGTGGGAAAACCTATGATTTATAAAGTGGGAAACAGAAATCCAGCTGTATTTGTGTCAGACAGCTTAGGGGGTATTTATAAGTTGAGTGATAAGGGCGAAATAGTATGGACCTATACAACAGGTTCACCAATGGAGAGCAATCTTCATTTGATAGAGAGAGGACCCTATGCTGGTGGTATTTTGTATTTATCAAAAGGGAAGATTGTAGGTCTTAATGCTGAGGGATTATTACTAGAAGGATACCCTATAACGCCAGAACATCTTATCCCTGTCGCAATAAATCTTATAGACTATGATAACAGCGGAACCTACAGGATTGCTATTGCTGATAACAAAGGCAATGCTATGCTCACAGATTTTGCAGGCAAAGGATTAGAAGGTTGGGATCCTGTAAGCTATGAACATAGACTAATAGCAGCACCACAACACCTAAGAATCAAAGGAAAGGATTTTATCATTTGCATTACTACTAGAGGATTGATTCATGTGTACAACAGACGTGGCGAAATTCAAAAAGGCTTTCCTTTAGATTTAGGAGCCAATTTCCTTTCAAAACCTATGGTTCGTACGGGTAGTGGTTTGAGCAACTCCACGATCAACCTTATTTCTGAACTAGGAGAATATTACAGAGTGACTCTTGATGGAAAAATACTGATGAAAGAGGTTTTAATGAGAGCCAACAGATTTAGCCAATTCAAGCTAATCCCAAGTCAAAGTAAGGAGAACTGGGTTGTGTGCAGGGCCAATTTAAGCACGTTAACATTCTTTAATGAAAATGCAGCTGTTAAACTTGAATCCGAACTGCCGCTATCTGGCGACCCCGACTATCAGTATTTTGAAACCAAAGCAGGCAAATACATCATAGCAGTCATTGATCAAGAATCAGGCTTATCCTATTTGATCGACAATGAAGGAAGAATGCTTGGATTACCTACTTACGAGAAAGCAAGTGGCTTTGATATTTTTTTACAAAACAAAATATTGACCCTCTACTTTAATCAAGGAAACAATCTGAGAAAGGTTGATCTCTCCTACGATTGATTCAAAGCTCCTCCTCCATTTCGCGAAGAAGGATGTTTAAAGCTTGTGTGCTGATGGCTATTTCCCATACTGACAGTGCAAGCGAAACGATTTGAAAGACAAGCGCCACTGCAAAAATGATTCTGCCTGCCTGTTGCCATCCTTCAAACAGCATAAACATACAAAGTACACTTAACAAGAGACTGGACACCGCTATCAGTTGCATGTCGCGAATTAATCTCAGTCTAAACTTTAAATTTTTGATTTGGAATTTAAGGTCATCTGCTGGATGAGTTTTATATTTCTCATACAGGTTTCTAATTACAGATGCTATACCAAAATATCGATTGCTAAATGCCAACAACAACAAGGATATGGTGGAAAACAAAAGTGCGGGGGTGGTTAATTGAAGTTCCATGACGTAAAATTCAAATGTATGAGTGGTAAAAAAAAGAAGATTGTAAACTGGTATGCTTAATTTCGTGCTGTGATTATCACCAAGACACCCTTTAGAATAAGTTTTGTAGGAGGAGGCTCTGATTTAGAAGCCTATTACGCTGAGGAAGATGGAGCTGTGTTAAGCACAAGCATCAACAAATATATGTACATCACCTCGCATAAGTTTTTTGATAGCGAGAAACTTCAACTTAAATATTCCAAAACAGAAACTGTAGCCCAAGTAGAAGAAATCCAACATCCTATCTTCAAAGAAGTTTTTAAAAAATTTGGCATTCGTGGAGGCATCGAAGCCACTTCTATAGCAGATATTGCTGCTGGCACTGGCATGGGTTCTTCTTCTACTTTTACGGTAGGCCTGCTGCACAATTTGTATACCAGGCAGCACGTATTTGTGTCAAAAGAACAATTGGCTCAGGATGCTTGCGATATCGAAATCAACAGACTAAAAGAGCCTATTGGCAAACAGGATCAATATGCAGCTGCCTACGGAGGTCTTAATGTGATTACCTTCAAAAAAGAAGGGAATGTGCTGGTAGAACCCATTCATCTGCCCTCAGACTTTTACCGTCATTTTCAAAATTGCCTTCGACTTTACTACATAGGTAATCAAAGAAGTGCCTCCTCTATTCTACAAGAGCAAAAGAAAAACACTCAGTCGATTGACAAAAGAAGCCTTTTGAGACAAATGGTAAGTCTGGTGGGAGATCTAAGAAATGCACTATATAGCCATAGCATCCTCGAAACAGGAAAAATATTGAATGAAAACTGGAATCTGAAACAGCAGTTGGCATCTGGCATTAGCAATCCTTTAATTGATGAGGTATATCATAGAGGATTAAAAGCAGGTGCCCTAGGAGGAAAATTATTGGGAGCAGGTGGAGGTGGTTTTATGTTGTTCTTGTGTGAGCCTGCGCTCCATGCCAAACTAGATGAAGCATTGTCACAATTGAGACCTTTTGACTTTAAATTTGATCAGGAAGGCTCTAAAGTTATTTACCTAGAAGAAGAATAAAACCATGAGTAAGTACCAAAGCTATTTTGACTTATTAAAAACTACCCTTGAGCAATTGGATAGCCTCGCCATGCAACAGCTTGAGGATGCTCTGATTGAAACATTATACAACGGTAGGTACATTTACATTTTCGGGAATGGTGGCTCAGGCGCTACCGCTTCTCACATCGCTGGCGATTTTGTGAAAGGCGCGTCTATGGGATTAGAAAAAAAATTCCGGTTTATGTGTCTTAATGACAATGCGGCCTCTATGATGGCCATAGCCAATGATATCTCTTATGAGCACATTTTTGTAGAACCCCTTCGCAATTTTCTCCATGAAGGTGATCTTGTCATTGGCATCTCAGGAAGTGGAAACTCAGCCAATGTGGTCCATGCTTTGGCTTTTGCAAAAGAGCGAAACGCAAAAACTGTGGCTATGTGCGGCTACAAAGGAGGAAAAATAAAAGACATGGCGGATATCGTGATTCACGCGCCTGTGATGGATATGGAAGTGACGGAGGATGTGCACATGATCGTTTTTCACAACATCAAGCAACAGATTATTACAAGGCTTCAAGGAAATGCTTCTGTCAGCATGGGTTCGGTATACGATCAGCGGGTGAAATAACTCAAATAGCAGACTTTTGAGCAACGCCTAAAGAAAACAAAGCCAGATCGTATTTGACGGGATCCTGAGCATCGAATTGTCTTAAATTTCTAGTGAGCTCTAAGGCTGCCTCCCAATCATTTTGTTTGCGATGTAGCAATCCTAAACTTCGAGCTACCCTGCCTACATGTATATCACAAGGGCAAATCAGTTGATCTGGCCTAATGGCTGACCACAATCCAAAATCAACTCCCCGCTCATCTTTGCGTACCATCCATCTTAAAAACATATTTAAGCGCTTACAGGCTGATTTGCGATCAGGAGTAGCCACATGTTTCTTCGTTCTCTCCGGTGCATCATCTAGGCTAAAAAACCATTTATGAAATCCTGACAAGGCAGGTCCTACATGATCGTCTTCGGGACTGAGATGTCTCGAAAATGCAGATTCTAAACTATCATGCTTTAGATAATGTCTTTGGAGTACCTCTATGAAATACAAAAGATCGCTTGAGTTAAAGGTTCTGTGCACAAACTTCTCAAAGCGTCCTAAATCTTGATGATCATGCTGGGTAATAAATTGATAGGGTGATTCCTCCATCAGCATCCCTAAAGTCTTACAATTGTTGATGATGCTGATTCTCTGCCCCCAAGCTAGTGTGGCTGCAAAAAATCCCATAATCTCGATATCTGCTTTGGAAGAATATCGATGAGGAATAGAGATAGGGTCGTCTACAATGAAATCTGGTGTATTGTATTGGGCATACAAAGACTCAAGCAAACTATGTATTTCTTGATTGCTCAAATTTCAGAGAAGCAAAGAAAGGGATTGTAATTAGGCTCCTAAAAACGTGAACTAGGGAATGTAGGAGATGTTTACTGGAAACCGCTTGTCAATTGCACCAAGCGCTTGATAGGCCTTTTTACTTAGTTTTATGACTAGTTTATCATTTGGACCTGTGTCTGGAAGCTTGCCGATAACTCTTACAAAAACTACTGTATTGTTCATTTCATTCTCTACTTGGATGATGGTACCAGCTGGAGCGGTTCGATGTAATGCCAAGTATTTTTGAGTTTCGTTGTTATCGGGTATTACTTCAGCAAGACCATTTTCATTCATTTTTTTAAAATCGGTTCTTCTGTTTTGGGTCATGTTTGCCTTGCTCACAGGGCTGTAAGGTTCAGGCTCATCATCATGAGTAGTATCTATCAAAGCGGTAATGTCTGTTTGTCTGCGTCCATCGCCCTTAATCATTGTTGTTTCAGGTTTCAATTGAACTTCAGTTTCTTTATCTTCTACATTGGCCGTAGTGACTTTAAGTTCATTTGTTTGCACATCGTTTGTTGCTGGTTTGGCTTTTGATCTGCCTTTAGATTTAATTTTGGTAGAATCTTGATTCTCCGCAATTTCTGTGGGAGTATTAATGACTGGAGCAGTAGTGGGCGGTGGTTTTACAAATAAGCGCTGACCAATGGATATTTCATTGTTTACTAGATTGTTCCAAGTTTTGATTTGATCCACTGGGATGCTGTACCTGCGCGAAATAGCATAAAGAGTTTCCCCATGCTTTACTTCGTGCCTGTCTTTCTCATGTGATGGAATCGAATTATCAACGTAGATTACAGGTATTTTTATCAAACTATTTGCTGCAAGACCAGCAGCTAATCCTTGGTTTGCTGATTTGATATCATCTATACTTGCTCCATATCGCTTTGATAGTCCAAATAAGGTTTCACCTTGCTCGACTTGATGAATAACCATGAACCGATCTCCTTCTTTTTCGAGTCGAAGCGAATCTAGCGAAAATGCAGGAAATTGAGCCATAAGGCATGCAAAACCTAAGATAAATCCACCAAAAAAATTAATTACCAATTTCATACACGGCTAGATCAGTCTTTGCTATAACAAGCACAAGATACTTACCCAAAATAAAAAAAGTGTCTCTTCCAGAGTTTTTCAAAGATTGAGCCAAGGTGAAATTATCCACAATTGAGCCATCCACATGTAGAACGATCAATCGCTGAGTCAATCCATCATCTTGAGATTCATAAAATCCGATAAACACATAAGGGGCTTTTTCTAAATAATCCATCATACGCACCGGCTGCTCTATGCCAAAAGATCGAAGACTTTCTTTCACCTCCTCGAAATAAGCGCTACCTTCTGGATACTGCTCAGGAAATAGACAATCAAGAATAAGTTTTGGCTGATCAACTACAGAGGAAGATGCTAGAATTCGCTCTCCAGTATGCAGGTTTAACTCAAATTGTTCAGCATCTTTTTCTACCAATATACTTTGATCCTTAATTTCTCGCAGAAACAGGGAATCGTCTTGCCATCTGATTGATAATGAAGGTAGCTCTACATAGGCTAATCCTTCAAAAACTGGACTTCCTTCGGCTTTTTTTAAATGAAATAAGAGGCCATTTGAAAAAGCAGCAGCAACGCCTCCCTCCCAAGGTATATCAGGATTAATTCCATCAAAAAGTACCTCTCCAGTGCTGATATCTAGGCAATCAAAAAGGAGTGTTCTTCCGTGACTTGATCTGTACTCTATCCAAAATATGGTGGACTCTGGCTGCCTTAATATTCTCCAAAGATTAGCCTTACCTTTGTGTTGGGTTATTGTTTTGAAAGCACGCTTCATGAATATGCAAACTTACCGAATTCAACATCTTATTACCTTGTTTTGTGGCATTCTATGTCTTTTTGGATCACATGCTGCTGGCTCTGAGGCCTCAAAAAAAGTAATGGTCATGGAAATCAGAGCAGGCATAGACCCCCGCATGAGTCGGTATGTAGATCTTGCACTACAACATGCCAAAGATATTAAAGCAGATGCCGTGATTGTAGACATGGATACCTATGGTGGAGCAGTGGATGATGCAGATAAAATTCGAACTGCTTTTCTAGAATTTGATAAGCCAATCTATGTTTACATCAACAAAAACGCAGCCTCTGCGGGAGCTCTGATTTCTATTGCTTGCGATTCAATATACATGGAGGAAGGCTCTAACATTGGTGCGGCCACCGTGGTGACAGGCGATGGAACAGCTGCACCGGATAAATACCAAAGCTACATGCGATCCATGATGCGCTCCACCGCAGAGGCAAAAGGTAGAAATCCAGACCTCGCCCAGCAAATGGTAGATGGAAGCTTAAACTTTGACACTCTTACCAAAAAAGAACGTGTACTTACCCTCACTACCTCAGAGGCTATAGAAAAAGGATTCTGTGAAGCCAAAGTAAACAGTGTTTCTGACATTCTCGAGCGAACTGGTCTTAGTAATGCAGAAGTAGTGAATTTTGAACTAGGGGGCACAGAGAAAATTATAAGCATTTTTTTGAATCCTGTGATCAGCGGAATTCTACTTCTAGTCATTATTGGAGGTATCTATTTTGAACTACAAACTCCAGGCGTTGGCTTCCCAGCCATAGCTTCTGTGGTAGCTGCTATACTGTATTTTGTTCCTTTTTATCTAAGTGGACTGGCGGCAAATTGGGAGATACTACTCTTTTTCGTTGGACTCATTCTCATTGGTTTAGAGCTATTTGTTATCCCCGGATTTGGTATTGCTGGCATAGCAGGTATTGTGGCTTGCTGCCTTTCTTTGGTCTTAGTAATGCTGAACAATGATGCCCTTGATTTTACTTTTGTAGCTCCCGAAAAAATCATCAAAGCTGTCTTGGTGTTGGCCAGTGGTCTTTTGGGTGGATTTATCATCATCATTTTCGGAGGACTAAGACTTGCAGACTCAAGTTTTATGAAACGAGTAGCCTTGCAAGGCACACAGAAATCGTCTGATGGATACAATTCAAATCTTCTCGAGCAGGCATTAATTGGAAAAACAGGTAAAACCCATACTGCGCTAAAGCCAAGTGGAAAAGTAGAAATAGAAGGTGAAATTTTTGATGCCTACTCAAGAGGTGAGTTTATTGATAAAGATCAACCTGTGGTAGTGATAGAAGAAGGGGTAAATAGTATTAAGGTAAAATTGGTATGAGCAGAATAGTAGGAATCATTCCTGCGCGATTTGCCTCCACAAGATTCCCAGGCAAAATGCTTGCAAGCATAGCAGGCAAATCCATGTTGCAGAGGGTTTGGGAGCGGTGCACGCTTGCAGGCCTAGATGAGGTAGTGGTGGCCACCGACCATCAGGATATTGCCGATCATGCCCATAAGTTTGGAGCAAAAGTATTGATGACTTCTCCCAATCATCCCTCTGGCACTGATAGATGTGCTGAAGCATTAACCCTGCTGCCTGAACAATATGACTATGTAATCAATATACAAGGAGACGAACCATTTATCGATCCTATGCAAATCAAGGCACTTGCTGGTGTACTTGATGGCAACACGGAGATTGCAACACTCATAAAAGTGGCAGATTCCCTTGAAGAGATTCAAAATAGCGATAGAGTAAAGGTAGTATTGAGTAAATCAAATGAAGCCCTATACTTCAGTAGAAGCCCAATACCGTATGTTAGAAATTTGCCCCATGAAGATTGGTTGAAACACACCTTCTATTTACATATAGGCATGTATGCCTACCGCAGCGATATCCTAAAGAACATAGCAGAATTGAAGCCTGGCACTTTAGAAATGATTGAAAGTTTAGAACAACTGAGATGGTTGGAAAATGGATTTAGGATAAAAACGGTAGTAAGTGATTCTGATGCCATTTGTGTAGACCGCCCTCAGGATTTGGTGAAAGCCGAAGCTTATGCCCTTAAATGGTCCTTGTAATTCCGTTAGATTCTGAATCTCAAAAAGCCCATAGCCAAAGATAGTGTCGGACCTTCTTTGAGGAAGTAAGTAAGGGCATCTCGAGATGCTATACCTGCCTCATAGGAGCCTTGGTCACCCGCAACAAAGGTAATTCCAAGTGGCAAATTCAACCGCTTATCGATATTGCCTCCGTAACTAAAACCTGCTGAAATCCTTATCCAAGGCAAGGCATACAGGTCTCCACCCACTGCGTAAATGGCATTTTCCAAGGTGCCCAACGTGTTGTTTACAGGCATCACAATATCAGCCCCAATCTCTGCTTTATCACCCAATACAATGCTACCTCCTACCCTGGCAAGTGATGGCAATGCCACTGTCTTTTTAGCTTCGGCTTGCCAATTGAAAAAACCATCATCGCCAGTAAACTCTTGTGCCTGAAGAAATATATTGTAGTTGTCAAATCCTCCCGAAGTAACATCCGTCACCAAAGCATTTTGAAGACTATATACATTGTAATTCCAAGTCATGGACCCCAAATTGGTAACCGAAGCTCCTAGTTTTATCTTTTCATCCAAAACAAGATTTACTCCGAAATCAACACCCAACCCATTGCCAGTAGCCTGTATTCCATTGCCTGTCAGTTTATTGGGATTATTGACCGCAGCGGCACCAAAATCTACTCCGAACACTGGACTTAAGGAGACAAACCCTTGATTAGAGGTGGAAGCATTGCCTTCAATACTCATACCTGCATAGCCCTGTATGTACTTTACCCCTAAACCTACATACAAAGAAAGCTGGTCATTTTCTATCAGCCGAGTTCCATAGCTTAGATTGTATTCCCTTGTCCAGGAGAAATCTACTTTGGATCCATCTATTAATTCCCCTAGGGGTGTTTGGGCATTGCTTTTGCCCCTTACTACCCGATCTCTAATGCTGTCGGGAATGGAGCCAGAGTTGGCAATGGTGTTGCCATTGTTTAGTACAAGAGAATCAAAATAATTGGCATTGTAGCCGGCAAACAAAATATCGCTCATTTTAGGGCTGAAAACAGAATACCACTGCACACGATCCCGTATGGCTAAGCCTATACCTCCCACTTTTGGGATCTGCATTGAAAAACCAAATACCCCTACATCTGCATTGATGGCCATAGGAGTGTTGGAAAATTTAAGTGCAGCTGTTAGTTTTTCTTGTAGCGAAAAATCTTCCGAATTAAAAGTGAATAAGCTTTTACTCAATTCACTTCGAGTCAGTGCTCGTGAGTGAACAGACATTCCTATCTCTGCAAATCCTAGAGTGATGGTTTTTTCTTTAAATCTGCCCTGAAAAGCCAAATTCGCGGGATTTACACCTACACTTTGATAATCTGTAAGCATGGTGGTAGACACCCCTGCACGGCCTGTGGCAGTAAATGAACTGAATTCATGCTGTGCCCAACTTTGAGTAGAACCCAAAGATGCCAGCAGTAAGCATAGTAGAAAAATAAGACTTCGATTCATAGTTTAGTTGTTTTTCAATGTAAAGATGTGCAAATGAAACAAACCTTAATTACTGCTATTCAAAAAAATATAAAGCAAGGATTTCATGGCTACTCTGAATCATTTCTTAAGTAGAGAACATTCTCAGCCGATTGTCTAAAATACCTAACTTGCAACCATTCACTACAGAAGAATAGAGTTTATTCTTAACACAATAACTTCTGCTTAAAAGATCTAATTGCACATGAAATTCGGTACCAAAGCCATCCATGCAGGGGTTCACCCTGACCCCGTAACAGGAGCCATTATGACTCCTATTTATCAAACCTCCACCTACGTACAAGAAGCCCCAGGTGTAAACAAGGGATATGAATATGCCCGTGGCAAAAATCCTACACGTAAAAGCCTACAAGAAAGCATAGCAGCTCTTGAAAACGCAAACCATGGAATATGCTTCTCTTCAGGAATGGCCGCAGTAGATGCTGTGATCAAAATGCTAAGACCGGGTGATGAAGTAATCGCAACCAAAGATCTGTACGGGGGCACTTACCGCTTGTTTACCAAGATTTTTGAACCTCTGGGCATTCAATTCAAATTCATCAATATGCTGGATGCTTCTAGTGTAGAGCAAGAAATAGGCGCAAAAACAAAATTGCTTTGGGTAGAGACGCCTACCAATCCGCTGATGAATATCGTGGATATCGGCAAAATGGCAGAGTTGGCACGTGCAAAAAACCTCCTTCTATGTGTCGACAATACTTTTGCAACCCCTTATTTACAAAATCCATTGGATTTGGGCGCAGATATCGTGATGCACTCTGTCACCAAATATCTGGCAGGGCATTCAGATGTGGTGATGGGTGCTTTGGTCACCAATAAAAAAGAATTGTTCGAAAAACTGCATTTCATCATGAATTCCACCGGAGGTGTTCCGGGTCCTATGGATAGCTTTTTGGTTTTGAGAGGTATTAAAACATTGCATTTACGCATGCAAAGACACTGCGAAAATGGCAAAGCAGTGGCGAACTTTTTACTCAACCATGCCGCTATAGATCAGGTGTATTGGCCTGGTTTTACCCATCATCCTAACCATGCGGTGGCTCAAAAGCAAATGCGGGATTTTGGGGGAATGATATCCTTCAGTCTAAAAAATGACACCGAAGCCAACACCCGTGGGGTGCTTCAAAAATTTCAATTATTCTCCTTGGCAGAATCCCTAGGAGGTGTAGAATCTCTGGTGAGCAATCCCGCCACCATGACCCATGCCAGCATACCCAAAGCTGAGCGCGAAGCTGCAGGCTTGAAAGATTCTTTGATCAGGATATCCGTAGGGGTGGAAGACATTGAAGATTTGCTTGAAGATTTGGATCAGGCGCTGGCTTGATCTACTAGCCCTTGTTGGTGCTAGCGTAGGTTTGCGCCCTTGTTGAAATGGAAGTAGGTGTCACTTGTTGGTGATCCACCCGCATGGCTTACACACAACACCAACAAGGGCGAGGGGGGAATAAATAATACTACCCATATCCCACGGTTAAAACCGTGGGCTATGGACGGTTTATGGCTTAAACTCTGAAAGGGAGATATATCCTAACGAAGGGTAAAGGCCTTCTTGAATAACAAAAGAAGATCTTGTTGCTGAGCCTCCCGCTTGCTTATGCACAACACCAACAAGGTCAAAGCTATCACATCTTTTTAGGATCTTGGCGTGTATCAAACACACGAACAATAAGCACAAATCTCTTTTCGATTCTATAAATGATTTTGAGATGGGCACTCACTAAATAGCGATATGTTTTCTTTCTATGAGATAAACTTGGCTCCTCCGGGCCTGATTCGGGGAACTTCTCTAATTGGGTAACTTTTTCTAAGACGGATTCAACTGTACGATTTGCTGCTTGCGGTGATTTTTCCACTAATAGATCATACGCACTATTTAAATCCTTAAGCGATCTGGATGACCAAATCACTTTGTGATCAGCCATCCATTTTCTGTTTAAAATGTGCTTTTACTTCTTCGTGGCTGTGCACTTTCTCCATTCTAATATCTTCTTCTCCCTCTTCTATCATTGCTTCATAAGCCATTTGGGTCAGAGGTTGACCCTTCACAGCATAAGATACCGTCTGATTAGACAATAAGGTATAAACCGCCTCCAACACCTTGACATCTTCAATCCGATCAATCATCTGATGTAACTCTATTCTGACGTTTGACATACCCATTTTCTTTAATACAAAGTAACGATAAATTAGGTAGTTGTATTTACTTAATAGATAAAAATCATCCATCAGTCACCTACTTCCCACGCCCTTCTTGGAGTTAGCGTGGGTTTGGTTCATTGGCTCCACCAACGAGGAATGATTGAACCACATACTTGTTGCTGAGCCTCCTACTTGCTTACGCACAACACCAACAAGGTCGAAGATCATGTAAAAACAGTTATTTTTGTGCTATGAGTAATGAGCAAAGGTTGATCGAAGTGATGACAGAACTATTGGCAGAGGTTCATGAGGTACACATAAATGGTAAAATGCCTAAAGCTGTTACCGTTGAAGATAAAACCACAAATGAAAAGGTGCAGTTGATTTATCAATTAGAGGAAGAAGATAAACACGCTGTGTTTCGTATTATTGACGGGATGCTCACTAAAAGTAAATTTCAAACGTTCTTTGAACAAAATATTCAAACCATTAAATAAAAAATCATGTACACAACATATCATTTAACATCGGCACAAGATGTAAACTCTGATATTTTAGACGCTATAAAAGCCACTTTTAAATCTAAACCCATTACCATTATCGTGGAAGAGGATAAAGAAGATTTTGAACTTACTACCGAGATGAAAACCGTTTTGGATGAACGCTTACAGGAGGATGAAAAAACATATCTTACCATGGAAGATTCTATAAAGCAACTCAATAAAAAATATGGCTTATAAAATTATCGTTTCGCCAAGGGCGCAAAAAGAAATTGAAAATGCCATTGATTTTTATGCCTTGTATAGCTCCAATGCTCCGCAAAGCTTTATAAATCTGCTAAAAGACTCTTATCAATCTTTAGGAACTAATCCCTTTTTCTGCGTGCGGTACAAAAACATCCGTGCTTTAAAAATTAATAAATTTCCTTACTCGCTTTATTTTACTATCAATGAAACGCAGAATATTGTAAGGATTCTTGCTTGTTTTCACAACAAACGTAACCCCAGCAAAAGGCCGAATCATTAAATACAAAAGCCCGTAATTGCGGGCTTCTTGATAATCGGTACATTCTGCCTTATAAAGAATTCGAGTAAGAATATTTTATTTAAAGAAAAACCTAAAAGCGTTTCCTCCTCTGTGTCTTGTGCTAAAAGGGTATCAGATAATAATTTATTAATAAACTTTTGCGTAAATAGATTTTTATCGACACCGACATTTATATCTTTATCAACTATCTGTTTTCCAGAAGTAATAAGCATTTTTCGAGGTAATACATTGCCCCAAACCTTATAAAGTAGATCTTCTGGATTGCAAATCCAGAAGATCTGAGGGTAAAGCCCTTCTTGAATAACAAAAGGAAATCTTGTTGGTGAACGACCCGCTTGCTTGCGCACAACACCAACAAGGGCATAGGAAATCTTGTTGGTGAACGACCCGCTTGCCTGCCCACAACACCAACAAGGGCATAGAGAAAGGGCTTAGCGAATCAACTTATAATTCTTATACTCAAATGGACGCCAGCCGGTCCACTTTTCGATGTAGTAGAACGTCCACTTCTTGAAATTAAACCGCTTTTTGCGGGTATCGAAAGTAAAGTCCCAATGCTCTGATTTTACTCTGGGAAGCATAATAGAAGGATGCTTGCCTTGAAATAAATCCAAAGAATCGGCACCGTGATAATCATACTCCTCTACATCTTGTACATTGGCCTTTATCCATTCATCTGAATGCCAAAACCGATGCATGGACTTTTCTTTCTTCTTCGAAATTTTAGGGTCCTTTACCCAACCGTAGTGGTACATATCACACCCTGATTGCTTTACTTTTAGCTTTCTGCCCTCAAGTCTAAAGCCCTGCGCATCTTTATAGGAGCGTATGGCTGGGTTGTTTCTGATCACCCGTATTTCATTTCTGTACCACGATCGTGAGTCTCCAATGTATTTATAAGACCCATAAAAATGGGTGTATTGTACGAGCAAACCTTCCACATTTTTATTAGCATGATGGCTTATGATGGCTTGCTTCATGCGCTCCAAGCTCTCCTCATGAAAAACCTCATCTGCCTGAATATAAAAACACCAGTCCATGTCTTTGCTGATGGCATCCATGGCTTTATTGGTTTCTACGGCCAATACTTCACCACCTGTGCGAAGTGTATCGTCCCAAACTGTTTCTATGATTTTGATTTTTGG
>DAINOB010000024.1:0-15610 GCA_036735585.1 Cytophagales bacterium
ATTGTAAGATCGAATTTGGATTCAAAACCCATTTCAAAATTTGCTTTAAACAGCCTTGAAGAAATGCTTTCATCACTATCGGTCGATCGCTTCTTAAGTCGATCCTTGAGCACTTCTAAATTCTCCACTTTTACAAATATGGCTAATGCCTGATGCTTGTATTGCTCTTTGATCTTTAAGCCACCTTGAACATCTACATCAAAGAGCACTACCTTACCCTCTGACCACAATCGTTCAATTTCAGATTTGAGTGTACCGTAAAAAGATCCTTCATATACTTCCTCCCACTCTACAAAGGCATTTTCATCTATTTTTTTCTTGAACTCTTCTGGAATCAGAAAATAATAGTCTTTTCCATCTTGTTCTGATCTGCCTCTTTTATCTCTGGTACACGCTGATATGGAAAAACCATATTTCGAATCTGAATTTAGCAAGCTTTTGACAATGCTTGTCTTACCGGATCCGGAGGGAGCTGAAAAAATCACCATTTTGCCACTCATACTATTTTCAAGGGCTTTTTATGATGGCCTCTAGGATCCTAGACTTAAGCGATTCAGGCGGTTCTGTATATAAAGTGTTATGTTGAACAAGTAATCTCAGCGATTTGAGTTCTTCAAAATGTCTACTGCAAGGCGCACATTTTGAACCAACTGCCTCGTAAAAATCAATCGCTTCCTGAGAGGCGGCTCCGTCAATGATTAAATGATGCTCCTCTACGCAAATGAGGAATCTCTCACAATCATTTTCAGGATTTAATATTTCAACTTTATCTAAGTTCATGTTTATGCTTCGCTGCCGTATCCTTGTGCTTTGGCGTATGAAATTAATTTGTCTTTAAGCATTTGTCTGGCTCTATGTAGTCTGGATCTCACAGTACCTATGGGGATATCTAGTATTTTAGACATCTCTTCATAAGTAAATGATTCGATATCGCAGAGGATAATGGCAGTTTTGAAATCAACCGGAAGTGCATTTAAGGCTGTGGTGACTTCATCACCTAGCTTGTCCTGCATCACATCCAATCTAAGATCAGAATTTACCTTATGCTCTGCTTCTTCAGAATTATAGAAACTTTCAAGCTCATTGTAGTCTACCTTATTAGGTTCCCTCGATTTTTTTCGGAAATCATTAATGAAGGTATTCTTCATGATCCTGAACATCCATGCACGAGCGTTGGTTCCTTCCTCGTAGCTATTAAAAAAGCGATAGGCCTTTAAATAACTATCTTGAACCAAATCGTGAGCATCGTCCTCATCTAGGGTAAGCTTTAAAGCAAAGTTGTACAATGGCTTTAACAAAGGCATGAACTCTTTGATGAATGTTTCATCCTTTAAAAGTTTTTCTGATCGCCCTCCGCTTTGTTTTTCCATTATACTTGCCACACTACTATTAAATTACATTTGACACTTAACTAAAGGCCATTGTAAATTGTTGTGACGAAAGTTCTCAAACATATTTACTATTCTTTGAAGCTTTAAGATCGTTAACAAAGTCTTTTACCTTCTGCTCATCTTCTAAGGGGCAAATCATTACCACACCATCTTGATCTGCAACGATATACCCTTGAAGGCCATTGACTACAATCAGTCGGTCGGAAGATGTTTTGACAATACAATTTTCAGAATCATAAAGAATCACATTGCCAGTGGTTACATTTTGATTTTCATCCTTGCTGCTAAGTTCATAAAGTGATTTCCATGTTCCTAAATCTGACCAACCAAATTGTGATGGGATTACATATACATTGTCAGCCTTTTCGAGGATACCATAATCGATTGATATGTTTTTTGATTGAGCATAGGCATTCTCTATAAAATTACGCTCAAGCGTGCCATAAAAAGTCCTTACTCCATTTTCGAAAATATCTGCAAGATACGTCAGGTGAAGTCTAAAGCTCTCAATAATAGTCTGAACATTCCATATAAAAATACCTGCATTCCACACAAAATCACCACTTTCGAGAAACTTTCTTGCAAGATCTAACTCAGGTTTTTCGGTAAAGGTCTTCACTTTTTTTATTTGGCTTCCTTCGACATCATGATATTGGATATAACCATAACCTGTGTCAGGTCTGTGTGGCTTTATGCCAAGCGTAATCAGTCTATTCTCTGTTTTGACATGATCTAACCCTAGAGAAAGTGTATTTCTAAATTGATCAGGCTGGGTAATTACATGATCCGATGGACAAACTACCATACGAGCATTCGGATTCTTCGCTGATAATTTATATGCTGCATACGCAATACAGGGCGCTGTATTTCTCCTTACTGGCTCAAGAAGTAGATGATCTTTGTTTAACCATGGCAAATCTCTCATTACAAGGTCTTTGTAAGCATAGCTGGTGACCACCAATATATTTTCTTTGTCTATGAGACCGTCCAGTCGATCCGCTGTTTCTTGCAACATGGTCTTGCCTGTGCCTAGAACATCATGGAATTGCTTTGGATAGTCGTTGCGGCTGAAAGGCCAGAATCTACTTCCGATGCCACCGGCCATGATTACCGCATAGTTGTTTTTATCCATCCGATAGTGCATTGTAAGAATAGAGATCAAATAAACACAAAAAAGCTGTGAACAAGCCCTTATTTTTGTCCTTGGATCAAATAACACTATCCTAGCATGGAGAAAGTACAACATGCAGGAGATGCCCAAAAACAAAAGCACTGTCTATAGGTTAGAATCGATGTTGCTGCCAATTATTTTATAAGCTGAGAATTAATACTAAATTTGGTTCAGCAACTAGCTGAATTGATTAAATCTCATCGTAAACAGGTGTGTTTGCCAGATATTTTTTATTGACGAATTAGGAATTGATAGTATGGATATGAGTGAAACTATGGTAGAAGTGCCCACCTCAGCACTTAAGAAGAAGTTAAAAGAAATATTTGGCTTTAATGGGTTCAGAGGAAACCAAGAGGAGATCATGAATAGCATCCTTTTGGGGAAAAACACCTTTGTGGTAATGCCGACAGGTGCTGGCAAATCGCTGTGTTACCAACTGCCCGCCATTGTATCAGAAGGCACAGCCATCGTTATTTCGCCTCTGATAGCCTTGATGAAAAATCAAGTGGATCAATTAAATGCATTTGGTATCAATGCTCAGTTTTTGAATTCTACTCTGAATAAATCAGAGATGAATAGAGTAAAGAGAGAGACACTGTCAGGAGAGGTAAGGCTATTGTATGTGGCACCGGAATCTCTCACAAAAGAAGAAAATATTACTTTTTTAAGTGCTGCTAAACTTTCATTCGTAGCAATCGATGAAGCCCATTGTATCTCAGAATGGGGGCATGACTTTAGGCCAGAATACAGAAGAATAAGGGCAATAATTGATCAATTAGGGAAACTTCCCCTCATTGCACTTACTGCTACGGCAACTCCTAAAGTACAGGAAGATATTCTTAAAAACCTTGATATTGAGGACGCTAACATACATATGTCTTCATTCGATCGTAAGAATCTATACTACGAGGTAAAACCAAAACTAGATGTAAACAAACAGGTAATTCGATTTATAAAAAACCACAAGGGGAAATCGGGAATTATCTATTGTTTAAGCAGAAAAAAGGTAGAAGAGCTAGCAGAATTATTAAAGGTAAATGACGTAAAGGCGCTCCCCTACCATGCAGGTCTTGATAGCCATGTGAGAGAAGCCAATCAAGATGCCTTTATTAATGAGCAAGCCGATGTAATAGTGGCTACCATAGCTTTCGGTATGGGTATAGACAAGCCTGATGTACGTTTTGTAATACACTATGATGCACCTAAATCCCTAGAAGGCTATTACCAAGAAACAGGAAGAGCAGGCAGAGATGGCTTAGAAGGAAATTGCATCATGTTTTTTAGTGAAAATGACATTATCAAGCTTGAGAAATTTAACAAGGACAAAGCCGTAACGGAGCGAGAAAACGCAAAGTACTTACTAGAAGAAATGACTGCTTTTGCAGAGACAGGTCTATGCAGGAGAAAGTTTATTTTGAATTACTTTGGAGAGGCCTACGATGACAGCCAATGCAAACCAGGGATGTGTGACAATTGTAAGCATCCCAGAGAGCGATTTGACGCAACAGATGATGCATTATTAGCTCTCAATGCTACCCTACTTACCGATCAAAGATTTGGAATTGCACACCTTATTGATGTTTTGATTGGTCAAATGAATGACTACATAGAAAGCTATAATCATGATAAGCTCAGCGTTTATGGAAAGGGCTCTGAAAAAGATGTCAAATACTGGAACACCATCTTCAGACAACTTACCTCCAACGGATATTTTTTAAAGGAAATAGAAAGCTATGGGGTGCTGAAGATCACAGAAAAGGGTAAAGAATATCTCGATAATCCTTTCACCATGTGGTTTGTCAAAGATCATGACTTTGAATTAGAATCGAGTGAAAGTATAAAAGATGATACACCTGTTACCATAAACGGTAAATCTTACGATGAAGCCTTGTTTGAGCTTCTTAAAGGGCAGCGTAAAAAATTAGCCAAAGAGAAAAATCTTCCACCTTATGTAATTTTTCAAGATCCATCTTTAGAGGAGATGGCCACCACCTACCCTACCACTGCCGATGAAATGTCTCAAATTAATGGGGTGGGCATGGGTAAGGTTCAGAAGTTCGGAAAGCCATTCCTTGATCTGATCAAAAACTATGTAACTGAAAACGAAATAGAAACTGCGGCTGACGTGGTCATAAAGACAGCCGTGAATAAGTCAAAGCTTAAGATATTCATCATTCAACAGGTTGACAGAAAAGTAGATCTTGACGATATATGCGCTCAGAAAAGTGTTTCCATGGATGAAGTTCTACAAGAAATGGAGCATATCTGCTTTTCAGGCACTAAATTGAACCTTGATTATTATATAGATCACATCATCGAGGAGGATCGCCAAAACGAAATTTATGACTACTTCTTAAGTGCCTCCTCCGATCATATTGGCACAGCATTCAAAGCCTTGAACGAAGAGTATACAGAAGAAGAATTAAGGCTAATGCGTATTAAGTTTTTGAGTGAATATGCTAATTAAGATTACATTTTGGCAGAAAGCTTAGTTGGCAAAACGCAATTTTTAAAGATTAGCGCTTTATTGATAGAAGGCTGCTAAATTTGATCCATTGGTAAGGCCTCAGCGGATTTGGGATAACCCAAATTGAAGCAAATTTACAACGGTTCCTATGAATATACTAATTATCGGCTCTGGTGGCAGAGAGCATGCTATGGCCACACTTATTAGCCGTAGCCCTCATAATCCTAAGATTTTTATTGCTCCTGGAAATGGAGGATCTTCGCTGGTAGGCACACCTGTGAATATCAAGGTGACAGCATTTGAAGAACAATTGCACTTCTGTCGCAGAGAGTCTATAGACTTAATTTTAGTGGGACCAGAGCAGCCACTTGTAGAAGGTATTGCTGATTTTTTCCAAACACATGCACCAGAAATAAAAATCATAGGCCCCACTAAAAGTGCTGCAAGGCTTGAAGGCAGCAAAGCCTTTTCTAAGCAATTAATGATCAAGTATGGCATTCCTACATCGGCATATAAAAGTTTTACTATAGAAACTTTAACTACTGCTCTTGATTATGTTGGCAAACACGCGCTACCGGTAGTAATCAAAGCCGATGGATTGGCAGCAGGTAAAGGGGTAATCATAGCAGATACCCATAATGCCGCTGTTGACACAGTGAAAGATATGCTTAGCCATCATCAATTTGGAACTGCAGGTCAACAAGTAGTCATTGAGGAATTTTTAACTGGGATAGAGCTTTCTGTTTTTGTATTGACTGATGGCAAAGATTACGTGATACTCCCAGAGGCAAAAGACTATAAAAGAATAGGCGAAGGAGATACCGGTCCGAACACAGGCGGAATGGGGGCTGTAAGTCCAGTACCTTTTTTCAAAGGAGAATTTCGAGAGAAAGTTATTGATAAAATCATCAAACCCACTTTAGCTGGCCTTAAGGCGGAAGGGATACACTATCAAGGATTTATATTTTTCGGATTAATAAATTGTGATGGTGAACCCTTTGTAATAGAATACAATGCCAGAATGGGTGATCCTGAAACTGAAGCCGTGCTTCCACGCATAAAAAGCGATTTCCTTAATTTGCTACTTAAATGTGCTGAAGGTAAGCTAGGTGAAGTGCCTCCCCTGGAATTCTCAGATGAACATTCCTGTGCAGTTGTATTGGCCTCATCAGGATATCCTGGCCCATTTGAAACTGGTAAGGCTATACTTTTTGCAGAAGAAAACTTAGACCCAAATTCAGATTTCATCTTCCATGCTGGCACCAGCCAATCTGAATCTCAGGGCATTGTCACTTCAGGGGGTAGAGTGCTGGTTATAAACTCGTTGGGTAAAAACATTCAATATGCTATATCAAAAGTTTACGCTCTGGTAGATTTGGTGCATTTTGAGCAAAAAGTATATCGCAAAGACATTGGGGCTGACATTTTAAGACTTAATAAAACTCAAAAAATCAATTCATAACCATGGGAAGCTGTAGCACATGTGGCACTGGAAAAGTTGGCGGTTGTAAAAACAATGGAGGTTGCAGTACCGGAGGATGTAATAAAATGAATGTGTTTGATTGGATCAGCATTATGGATCTGCCAAAAGACATTCTTGCTTTCGATTGGACAGAAATTAGATTCAAAAACGGCAGAAAAGACTTTTTTAAAAACACCTTAAATCTAGAATTGTATCCCGGTGATACTGTAGTGGTAGATAGCCAACCAGGATTTCATGTAGGCACTGTAAGCATGACAGGAGAATTGGTACGGCTACAGATGCAAAAAAAGAAGATGGACCCTGATCTAGTTCCTGTCAAGAACATTTTACGAAAGGCAAATGATAAAGATCTTACCAAATGGGAACAGTCTAAAAACAGAGAATCTGCTACACTTTATCGCACCAGAGAGCTCATTGCACATTACACACTTGGTATGAAGCTTTCCGATGTAGAATTTCAGGCCGATAATACGAAGGCTACTTTCTATTACTCTGCCGAGGAGCGAGTTGATTTTAGAGAGTTGATCAAGGCCTTGGCCGCTGAGTTTAAGGTAAGGGTAGAGATGAAACAAATTAGTCTAAGGCAGGAGGCAGGAAGAATTGGAGGAATAGGAGTATGCGGAAGGGAGTTGTGCTGCTCTACTTGGCTTAGTGATTTTAAAAATGTGTCCACTTCAGCTGCCAGATATCAGAATTTGAGCTTGAATCCCGCTAAGCTCTCAGGGCAATGTGGCAGGCTAAAATGCTGTCTCAATTATGAATTAGACACTTATATGGAAGCTCTAAAGGACATACCCGAGGTAGACAAAGCCCTAAAAACCAAAAGAGGAAATGCTCGGCTTCAGAAAACAGATATTTTTAGAAAAATCCTATGGTTTGCTTACGAAGATGATGAAACCAATTGGTTGCCTGTAAGTGCCGAACGAGTACATGAATTGCTTAAATTAAATGCCTCAGGGCAGATTCCAGAGTTCCTATCTGAAGATGAATCGGTGGAGCAAAAAACTCCAAAGCAAAGCGCTACTGCAATTGTAGCTGGTGACTTGACGAGAATGGATGACAAACTCAACCAGAAAAAAAAGAAGAAAAAGAAAAAGAAGAAAAAGAATCCTTTTAACCAACCATTACAGGGGCCACCCCCAGATTTATCATGAAGTACCTTCCCTTCCTATTTTTATTTATCATAGCTGCCTGCAAAGACAAATCGGCTGAATACGAACAACTTTCCATACTGGCTGATACTGGATGGCACAAAGATTCACTAGCCAATTTCGAATTTGAGATTACAGATGCCAAGATAAATTATATGCTTATATATCATGTACGCAATGAAGTAACTTATCCTTATTCTAATCTTTTTATGCGCTATCATCTAAAGGACAGCATGGGTAAATTAATTGAAACCCGATTGGACGAAATGTTCTTGGCAGATAGCAAAACAGGAAAGCCAAAAGGACGAGGCTTTGGCGAAATGCGCGATCAACAATTTCAATTTTATTCTGCATTCAAATTCCCTTATTCTGGAAAGTATAGCCTTTCGCTACAGCAGTATATGCGTCAAGATATATTGACAGGCATCGGAGCAGTAGGTCTTCGAATAGAAAAAGCTGAAGATTAGCTTTGGGGATGTCTGAAAGCGAATATTGGCTTGATACAGCAGGCGGGGACAAATTGTATGTGAAGCGGTTTGCCCCATCTGAAGGCAGTCATGGGACCCCTGTATTGATGATTCATGGAAGCGTAGAAAATGGCAAAATATTTTACTCTAAATCCGGAAAAGGCTTAGCACCTTATCTATGTAGGCATGGTTACGATGTGTTTGTGCCTGACCTTAGAGGACGGGGCAAAAGCCATCCTTCGATTCGCAGAGGATCATCCTTCGGTAATTATGAAATAATATGTGAAGACTTGCCAGCCTACACCCAATTGATTGCAAATCAATGTCAGGGTAAAGCCCCCATTTGGTCAGGGCACTCTTGGGGAGGAGTTTTGCTCATGAGTTTGTATGCTAGGCAGGCGTTTGCCTCTGCTCCGGCAGGATTGGTTACATTCGGTACTAAAAGAAGAATCACCATTCAAAGCATGAAGAAGTTTTACATGATAGATTTCTTCTGGGTGTTTATTTCACGATTGCTCAAATGGTGGTACGGGTATTTGCCCGCAGCTAAAATAGGAATGGGATCTGACAATGAAACCATAAAAACCCATGAAGAAACTCACACTTTAGTTGTTTCAAAAAAATGGATTGATCCTGTTGACAATTTTGATTATCAAAACGCTCTACAACATTTACCACAACTTCCATCTCTTTTTATCACCGGAAGTAAAGATGATGTGTTGGGCCATCTTAAAGATGTGAAGATTTTTATGAAAGAAGCCAACCTTCATCAGGGTCAGTTTTTCTTGGCAGGCACAGAAAATGGTCTTAGTCATGACTATGATCATATCAATTTACTTACTCATCCTTTTGCCGAAAAGGACACTTTCCCTTTAGTAATGAATTGGGCAAATAATCTGTTCAAATAGCTCTTTATCAAGAGCTTTGTACAGTAGATATTGGGTTTGGTTAAAAATACATCGGCTTTCATTCATAAGTCAGCAGTAGCTCAAATAATAGTGTTATTTCGCACTTTACAGATGAGTAAATATTTCTTACTGGTTTATATAATCATCACTTGGATTAATGTCCTTTCGGCTCATTGCTCCAAAAATCCCTATATCCATGCCTACTCAGTCAAAGATGGTCTTCCTGGTATGTTTATCTATGATCTACATATTGATGGAAATGGGTATCTGTATTTAGGTACTGATAAAGGGCTTTGTAAGTACAATGGTGTTGAGTTCACCTTATACCCATTTGCAGACAATAGTATTACCTCAGTCAGCTCCATTAGAGAATCATCTTCAGGAGAAATCTATTGTAGAAGCTTCACAAATCAAATCTTCCACCTCAGTGCAGATACCCTTTATCCTATACTATCACACACAAATAAAGCGGGTTCAGGTGAGCGACTTGCAGAATTTCAGGTGTACAGTGACAGCTTAATCATTTGCTATACCAAGGAGCTGCATGTGGTTTCTCCACATACGGGTAAGGGTAGGATTTTATTTTTTAATTCCTTAAATCCTTTTGATGAGTTTACCGATGTGCTTTTTGACCATGATACCCTGTGGGTAGGTTCCATCAATACTATTTACAAATTTCATTCAGGGCAATTATTAGGTACTTTATCTGCCGTTCAAGGAGAAAAGTACCTCACCAAACACAAAGGTCAATTAATCTATGTAAACCGGAACAACAAAAAAGGTTTGTTTGATCTGAATGGCAAAAATCTGATGGCCGAATTAGGAAATAACCTGAATCCAATCTACACAAGATCTATTGGGGACAAGCTCTGGGTATGCAGTAATGAAGGTTTGGTATCCCAAAATGATGGACTTACCCTCTTGGCAGACAAGAAAATTTCAGACATCGTAGAAGATCATCAGGGAAATACCTGGATATCCTCAGCAGGATATGGGCTCTACCTTCTGTCAGATTTGGCATTGTCTCATTTCAAACACAATTCTTCAGTTGATGAGATATTGCTCCGAATAACTGCTAGTCAGGATCGTCTATTTGTAAGTTCTAATCGGGGCAAGATTCATCAGTACAATCCAGAAGGTAAGTATATCGGATCGCTCAGTATTTCTCAAGCATCTGAAATTAACGCTCTAATCTATGATGAGAAAGGCAGTCGACTTTATTCCAGTTATGGCATCTATGAGATAGATGGAAATGCTTCTAAACAGGTTTACAACACCTACATTGGAAACTCTTTGCGCCTAGACCCCTTTGGACAGCTCTTAATAAGCTATCATGCAGGCTCTGGAATTCTAAAATGGAATGGAAGGCATGAACCTAAAGCGTTAAAACTTCCTTGGCTGGAAACTGATATCTATTTCAAAGATAGCATACTGTTTTTAGGTGATAAGAAAAGAAGCCGGTGTGCCATATACAGCAATTTATATAAGGGCTACTTAGTTGGATTTTTTGACAATCTGAGCTTGGTACAAGCTCAGGGAAAAAGCAGTATCCTAAATCCAGATGGGAACGCCATTAGGGTCAATGACATGATCGAAATTGATAATACCCTGTATTTGGGCACCACAAATGATGGAGTTTGGTCGGTAGATAAAAAAGGATGGAGACATCTGTATGATGGCAATGGCCTACCGCACAATCATGTGAAAAGAATAAAAGAAGAGAAAAACGGAGTATGGATACTTACTGAGCAAGGAATTGCATTTATCAACCATAATGGTGAAATAGATATTGTCGACCCGAGGCTTAGACTTAACATTTTACAACTAAATGATATACATCCTTGGCGGGACAACCTATGGTTAGCGAGTTCTGAAGGATTGCTTAGTTATCCCATAAAAAACATTTTTGATGATAGAGCACTACCAAAAGCGGATATTGAGATAAGGCACTCCGATGGTAAATTACTCTTACATAACGGTGTGTATGATTATAACGCCAACTCGATCACGGTTAAACTTAACAGCGCAATGTTGGGGAGCTATGGTCAACATAGGTATCGATACAGGCTAAAAGGACTGGACTCTGGGTGGAGGGAAACTCCTGCGCAATCTAATACTATCAGCTTTGGTGCCTTGCCTCCCGGTAAATATGAGTTTCAAGCATATATCAGCAACTTTGGTCAGCTATCCGAAGTATCTGCATTTTCCTTCGGCATAGACTCCCCTTGGTGGCTTGAGTGGTGGTTCATTATCTTTCAGATAATACTGTTTGGTGGGCTAGTATATGTGAGTTTCATTATGATGAGTCTGCGCTACAAGAAAAAGCAAAACCAACGTGAAAAACTTTTTCGAAGTCAACTCACCGCTTTGCGCGCTCAGATGAATCCCCATTTTCTCTACAATGTGCTGAACTCTGTTCAAGGAATGATTTATAGCAATAAAAAGGTGGAGGCAGGAGATTATCTGGGCAAATTCTCTGACCTGATGCGAAAGATTTTAGATACATCTGACAAGCAATCGATCAGCCTCCAGCATGAAATAGAGATGCTCAATCTATACTTAGAGTTGGAATCTATGCGCTTTGATGGCGAATTGCACTACCAATTAAATCTTGAAATTGGAGTTGAGGCCTTCGAAATTATGGTTCCCACCATGGTATTGCAGCCTTTTGTCGAAAACGCCATAAAGCACGGATTGCTCCATAAAAAAGGAAGTAAACAACTTACTATAGAAATAGCATATACCAAGAGTCCTTTTCCTGAAGTTCAGGTGATCATCAATGATAATGGAATTGGCAGAACAGCTTCCAGACAGATTCAAGCACTAAAAGAAAAAAAATCCGCATCGTTTGCTACCCATGCCATCAATAGCAGAATAGAGCTTTTAAATAAAGCCAGAGAGCGACCCATCAGCATTCAAATTGAAGATAAATTGTATGAAGCTGGGATTTCTGCCGGTACACGGGTCACAATTAGAATCCCTATAGAAAATCATGAAAGAGATTAAGGCGCTCATCGTAGATGACGAAAGCAATGCACGAAGTGCTCTGAAAGGCCTTCTTGAGGCTTGTTTTGATCAAGTGAATGTCCTTGGTGAAGCAAAAGACTTACCTGAAGCCATAAGGATTATTCATGCTACAAAACCAGATGTAGTATTTCTCGATATAGAAATGCCCGGTTATTCAGGGCTAGATATTTTGAGCTTTTTTAATGCAGAAGATGTAAAATTCAAAATTGTGTTTGTAACTGCCTACAGTGAGTTCGCTATTCAGGCATTTGAATTATCCGCCATAGATTATTTGCTAAAGCCTGTTCGAAGAGATCAGATGGAAAGGGTTCTTCAAAAATTAGAATCTACCCAAGCTCCGCAGTTAGATGCTTTGCGTTCCAATTTATACAAAGAAGCTGAGCGCAAAATTGCTCTTCATGTTGGCAATGATGTGCATATAGTACAACTGAAGGATTTGTCCTATTTAAAAGCTCAACGGCAGTACACAGAAATAGGACTAGCAACAGGAGAAAAATTAATTACCTCAAAAAACCTAATGGAGTACATGCTTCTAGAGAAAATGGGGCCATTTCATAGAATTAGCCGGAGTTTTATTATCAATCTTTTGCACGTGAAAAAAATTCTAAAACAAAGCGGCCATGTAGTATTGATGGAGTGCGGGGAAAGTATTTCAATCAATGCCGATAAGAAAAACGAATTGCTGGAAAGAATCAATTTTGAGAAGCTCTGAGCCTCACAGAAGCTTAAAGAACCACATTAAGAATATTCTCGTCAAATAAAACCTGCCCTAGGTTTCCAAATCTCAGTGTCTGGTACATTCTACATCAGATAGTCTGTCCTTACTGTTTTTCTTTGTTTATCCGATCAATCAACACGAAAGCAGATGAATATCTAACGATTTGATCTTTACCCTGTGCAAAGTTCTGGGGAAAGGAAAATCACCAGAATATCTAATGTACGAAAAACCCCAAAACTTTTTCAATATCTACATCTAATCACTCACAATTAAATATTAAAATTATGTTAAAACTTTTTACCAAAGGCCTTTTGATGGCATTATGCGCTGCTGGTTTTGCCCAAGCACAAATTCAATTATCACCACGATGGGGGCAACGAGTAGCAAGTGCTCCTAATTTGAATGTGGAGGTATTTTCGGGCTGCTCGAATGCCTCAGGTGATACCATTTTTGTTACGGGTCGTACTGTCGGCCCCGGAACCACCTCATTAAACGGAATAAATGTTGGCCCCGGAATCAATCTTGGATTTGCAGGCGCTTACAATTCCCAAACAGGGGTAGGCGTCTGGGCTTCTCCTTCGACATTTTCAGGTGACAGATTTTTCACAAGTGCCTATTTGCCCGGTAGACTGGTTGTGGGTGGCGATGTAGCTACATCATTCATCATGAAATTGATTACATTCAACCTAACCTCAAACACATCTACGGCTATAGTACCGGGAGCCGGCCCTGCCGTAAGTGCAAGAATTACAGCAAGCACGGCTCTTTCCAATGGAAAGATCCTCTTTGCAGGAAATAAAGATGCAGGAACAATTGTTTTCGGAGGAAAAACCATAGGGCCTGAAGGTGGATTGTTTATAGGAATTTTTGACCCATATACCAATTCAGTTGATACAATGAGACTTGCGGTTGCCAATGCAGCAGGCAGTATAAATGTTGTAAAAATCAGACCCAATGGAAATATCCTTCTGGCAGGTACATATTCAGGCAGTACCATTTCTGTAGATTTTGATCCGGGGCCGGGTACAGTGTTAGAACTTGCAAATACAGGCTCCGGCTCTTCAAATCGAGCTTTTATACAAGAGCTTAGTTCTACATTTGCCTATGTTAATCGCTTTAATCTTGGCGATCTAGCCTCTACAGCAGGCGCAAAAATCAACACCATTGACCTGCTTACGAATGGTACACTTATCGTTGGCGGAACGGCAGCAGGCAATGTAGACTTTGACGGACCAGGCGCACCTGTGGTCAATTTCGGCCAAACGGCCAATATTGAAATGGGGTTCTTAGCAAGCTACTCCACCACATTAGGACTAAACTGGGTGAAAAGATATCCGGTAACAGGCTCTTTTGCATTGACTGAAATTACAGGGGTTGCAGTTACAGAGGTTCAAAATACCTACTTACATGTTTTTGGTTCATGGTTTGCCAATGCACAGCTCAGCCTGCCTGGAGATAGTACGGTAACCTCCGCTACGAGTGCTGATTTATTTCTGCACACCTATACCTCCAATGGCACTTTAGTCGCTTCCCGCAAAGTATTTGGCCCTGGCCAAAACAGGAGTGTGGCCATGTTCAGAAACAACACCAACTTGTATCTCTTGGGAAGATTCCAAAATGCAGTGAATATCAATTTCTCTGGAGCACCCGCTTACCCACTCACAGCCAACGGTACCGGTTTTGATGGGTTTGGTACCAGTTACGCGGTAAACTGTAATCCTTTTATCACTACACAGCCGCAGCCGCTCATCCAGTCATGCGTAAATTCTGAGGCCCGATTTGATGTCAGGTCATTGGAAACGACTGGTGTTACCTATCAATGGAAAAGGAATGGCGTAAATCTCAGTAACAGCAGCTCCATAGTTGGAGCATTGAGCCCCACACTAAGGGTGCGTCAACTCACCGTAGCAGATACTGGCCTATACACTTGTGATGTCACCAATAGCTGTGGCACAACGGTAAGCAGTGAAGGCAGATTGTTGATCAATACTGTAACCGGTAATGATTATTACAACAGCATACTTGCTTATATACCTTATACCGGTACTACCGGGGCAGGTGTAGGCAGTGCTACCGTAACCAATCTTGGCCCAACTACTTTTACAAATGACCGTTTTGGCAATCCTAATCAGGCCCTTACTTTGGGATCTCACAATATTACAGGCGTACCTTTACCCTCAGGAGCTGCTGCTTTCTCAGCTATGGCATGGATTAGAATCAACAATGTGACTACTTTCAGCCATGAAATATATAGATTTAACAATGTAAGCGGTGGAGCAAATGTTCTCAGACTAGATTATAACGGCTCAGCTAGCAACTTTAGATTGGTGCATAATTTTGGCGGTACCAATTCCTTATTCACTACTGCTACGCTTATCCCCGCAAATACTTGGACACATGTGGCTGTTACCTATGATGGGGGCACCAGAAGGCTGTATATTAATGGAAACCTTGTAACTCAAAATGGGTTTGCAGCTACTGTACCTGTATCCACCACAGTAAACGTAGTGTCTAACTTTCCAGGGGCTATCGATGATTTTCATCTGTACAGCAGATCCCTTAGTCAAGACGAAATAAGAGTATTCAGCCAAATACCAGGGTTTGATAGCATTCCCTCACCTGTGCAGACTACTTGCAATCAGTCTCCTGTAACACTTTCTACTTCCATTCAATCCCTGAGCATACCTGCTATTACCTGGACCAGATCAGGAGCTATCATTCCCGGAGCTATTGGAACTTTCCTCACTATTACACCTACTCAACCTTCTGATTTTACCAACTACAGGGTTAGGTACTCTAGCAGTTGTATACAGGTGAATTCAGGGCC
>DAINOB010000025.1:0-15179 GCA_036735585.1 Cytophagales bacterium
ACCACCAGCTAGGTTGAGTGGGCCAGCTATGTCAACGAAACTTAAAGATGCAGCAGTATCAAACTCAAAGCGATTGGGGTTGCTGATCCTAAAGATTAAAGTATCTCTTGAAGATCCTGAGCTGGACGGAATAGACGTTGTGAATGTAGACCTTTCTTCAATAACAATATCCCCCAAAGAAATAAATCCACCACCCACACAGGGGTAAACGGTAGGTGCAGTCACTTGCAAAGTATCTTGAGCCTTAACCACAGGACTAAACCCTATTCCAAAAAGCAGAAGTGTGAGTGTAACGTATAATTTTCGCATGAATTGGTTCATTTTGGTTGGTATGTTGATTCTTTGGTAATGGTTATTCAAAATTGCCTTCGGCATCGGTTTTTATCAAGCACATCATTGGTACAGCTTCAAATCCCAGGGTTCCAGAAAGGAGATAGCCTCCATCGGTGGTTTGAATGGCCTTGTAGCCTTCGTCATCATTGGTACCACCAAAGACTTTAAACCACTGTATGCCTCCAAAGCTGTTCAGTTTTACCATCAGCATGTCTTTTCCTCCGTTGCCTTGGCCTGACCCTGTGTTGGTGCCTGCTAAAATAAATCCTCCATCGCTGGTAGGTTGAATGGAATTGAAGAAAGTACTGCCTGGAATGTTGAATTGGACAAAGCCAACATTGGAGGTATTCCCCGATGGATTGATAAAACTCAGAAAGCCGTTTTCAGTACTTGTGTTTCCTAATGCCGCCATTCTTGTGGGACTAATCGATAAAATATCTTGGATATCCACAAGTTCAGCAGAGTTCCCGTCAGGTTTCAAGGTGATATCTCCTCTATTATAAGCAGCTTCCGGCACAATGGTATTGTCAGGCCTCAGCCCTCCTTTGATCCATAACACATCGTTGATAAACTCTGATCCAGAAATTTTGTTGGTACTTTGGCCTGCCATTATTAGAATATTCTCAGAAATTTGAATCGCAACATTGCCCCGGTCGCTACTTTGGTTATATCCTCTGGAGAAGGTATGGGTAACCTCACCTGTGGCAGTAGTTTTGATGGTCAAGAATCTAATTTGGTTGGTAGAGGCAGCTGCTGTGTCCAGATTGGCTTCTGTGTTGTCATTGCTATATCCGGAGATCACAAATCCTCCATCTAATCCTAAACGAATCCTATGTGGTTGGTAGTTAAAAGTAGGCCTTGGTCTGATGGTTACATCTAGGTTCACCTGATTGTCGGGGGTAATGATAAAAACCTTGCATACCCTTAAACCAGACTCGATTACTTCACAAAGCGCTATGATGTTGCCATCAGCCGTAAGATCTAAAGATACGCCCTTGCTGGCTCCTGTGCCTAGTGCACGAGACCATATTTCATTGCCTCCAGCATTGGTTTTGACTAAAAATGCTTTTTCTATAGATTCGGCTCCTTCTGCTCTCTTCGTGCCTATAATGACATAACCGCCATCTTTCAATTGTAGGCATTCAAATGCTTTTTGGCCAGATGCACTGCCATAAAGCTTGAAAAATTTCAACTCTTGCTGAGGATTTTCTACCAAGTCTTCACGACAGGCAGCCATTCCCAGCAGCAGCACAATCCCTACATACACCCCTGATTTAACGAGTAGCTTTCTGCTTAACCTTTTTGACATGATAGAAATTTTGAATAAATCCTGCTGAAATCATTAAGTTGTTGAGTGTAAAGTCATTATCGATATGTCCATAGCGATACACGAGTTCTACATTAGAATACCTTTTTTCGATCACGGGAATATTGGTAAAGCCGCGATAGTATCGAGCTTCTGCAAATACCTCTGATCTGCCAAACTTTTTTCTTAACCCTGCGGCTGCATATCCTGAGATGTTCCAATCTTTTCTTATTTCATCTATTTCCAAAGCAGGTCCAGTGGCCTCTTTAGTTCCGTTGTCTCTTGATCTGTCGGCAGTAGCATTGGCAGCGAGCAGGAATGCAGGAGCTATACCCACTGACACGTAGGGTTTGTAGTTTCCTTTTCCTAAAACATAAGTAAGCCCTATAGGAATCTCTAATGTGTTCAATCTTTCTTCATAAAGGAGCACAAAGTCCAAAAAAGGATCATTTAAGGCATAGGCTCGGGAAGCATAGAGAAAATCCAGTGTGAGCTGCAGTCGTTTGTATAATGTGGTATAAGTGCTGATACCAAAAGAAAGGCTGGGGATATTGCTGTAGGTTTCTGCTGCCTGGTCTGTATTACCAAAATTATATCGGTTCAAAATCCTCACAGAGGTAGAATTGACGCCACCACGCAAGCCAACGGCAAATACAGGAACCGCTCTGTAGCTGTTGTACAACTGCAAATATTCAGAAGGATCTACCAATACATTGGCTTTATAATTAGGTTCCAACTTGAGTAAGTTGAACATAAGCTCTTCTGCCTTCTCTGATTCGTCAAGAAACAAATTGCTCAGAATCAGCAGTCTATAAGCTTGCAATCGCTCAGCTTTTGAAAATCCTTCTTGAATACAAGATGACAAGAGTACGTCTACTTCGCTGAGGAGTCCCTGATCGTATTTACGCTGTGCGGCCAATAGATTTTGGCTACATGTACTTTGCGCCCACAAGTAAGAGTTGGTCGCAGCAAATAGGCAAATGGCTAAGAATAAACGTTTCATTCCTCTTCTTTAATAGCCTCTCCTTTTGGCAAAGATTTGCAAGTAAGTTCATAGGGAATGTCTGCACCTACAAATTGTTCCCACTCGGGCTGCGACATATTTCTCTTCATCAATCCACATAGTTGACCAGCCATTTCGTTGATCCCAGTAGGCCAAATTCTGATCAAATTGTCAATACAGCCAGCCACCAACTGCTTACCATCAGGGGAGAAGCTCAGCGACCATACCCATGAATTGTGATCTTTCAAGTCAATAGACTGCTCATTAAAATTGGCGGTATTCCATACTTTGATGCTGTTATCAAGACTTCCTGAGGCCAACAATTTATCATCGGGGCTAAACTCTGCCTGGTTGATTCTGGCTTTATGTCCTGTAAAGGTTTTGATCACTTTTCGCTCTTTGTAGTTCCAAAGCTTCAAAGTACCAGAACCACTGCCTACAGCAATCCATGGTCTTGTGCGGGCAAATGCTAGGGCATAAATCTTTTTTCCGCCTGATTCTATCAAAGTGGTAGCTTCATACTTTTTTGCCTTATCGAGCAAAATCACCTGACCATTGTCATTCACTGCAGCTATCAGCGTGCCATCAAAGCTTGCCGCTACAGTATTGAATTTCTGATTGGAGCGATTCAACACTGTTGATTCTTTAGTAGCAATATCCCAAAGTCTTACCGTAGAATCTGTTGATGCGGAAACCAATAAGGTAGTACCTGGTATGAATTCGGCAGAAGCAACTGTACCCGTATGGCCTTTCAGCATTGAAGGCAAGGTGCCATTGGGACTTCCCAGTTCGTAGAGCATAATGTCGTTCAAATTGGTAGCTACAGCCATCCATTTGCCATTGTCGCTCAGTGCAAGGCTACGGTTTACATTTTTGGTATCGGCAATGAGTTGTACTTCTGCACCTTTTTCTGCAACAGGCCATTTGTATACCAAGCCATCGCTACCTGCGGTAAACAGAGCACCGTTGCTGCTGTGAGCTATACTCCTTACTGCATCCTTATGCGCTTCTAGCCTATTGAAATCATCACCTTTCAGTGACTTAAGTGCGTAATACAGTGCATCGTACACATCATGGTTGTGTTCTGGGCCACCGTTGTTTTTATTGAATTCATAGGACTGCATGGCCACAGCACTTTTTCTATCACTTTCAGGAATCTGCACAGATTTTACCGCCATAGACTGAGAAATAGACAACAGTCGAAGTTTGTAGGCTTTACGCTCATTCTCCTCAGCTTTCACTGTTTGCTCTCGGGCTATTTTCTCATTTTCCTCTGCTCTTGCCTTTTCTTGTACAGCAATGTTGCGTTGCTTGTTGGCCTCTACTTCATTGGCTTGAGCAATTGATTTTTGCAATAAAGCTTCCGCTGCACTGCGTTCGGCTTGTTTGCGTTGGTCTTCAGCAATTACCCTTTGTCTATCTGCTTCTTCTGCTGCCTCTACTGCCTTTTTTTCGTTTTCTAAAGCTATCACTTTTTGAGTATTGGCCTCTTTCTCATTTTCTTCTGCCAAGGCTCTTTGCTCAAGGGCGATCAGGGTTTGCTCATCGGCTTTCTGCTTTTGTATAAGGGCAAACACAAGGAGAAAGAGTGAAATTACCGCAGCAGTTGTCATGACAATGGCCACAATTCTAGTGGTGCGGAGTTTCCTCCTTTGGAGCATTTCCTTGATTCTTTGCTCTGTTTCGTAGGCAGTTTTGCTAGTTTCAAGGAAAACCATGGTTCGCTCAAACGCTGGATTGTAGCGCTGGGCCCACTCCAGACTTGGCTTGTGTTCATCGGCCCAGTTGAGTGCCAGCTGCAAATCTGGTGGTCTCCACAATCCTGATTTCCCCAGCTGGTACATGGAGGCCGCTTCAGAAAGACGCAAATACATTTGTACGGCTGCACCTTCCTGATCTACCCAGTTTTTGAGCCTCACCCAAATACGCATTAGGCTTTCATGGGAGATATCTATAATGGTATTGGAATGCAAAGGAACCCCGACAGGAGGCATAAGTAAAGATCGACCTGGCTCTCTGAATTTATCGATCACGTAGATCACACGAGACTCCTCTACTTGGCAAATGGCAGCTATAGCCCCTAATTTGGTAGGCCTTCGAATTCCTTGAATGTCGCCCCCTTTTTCTGTGATGGTTTTGAACAAACGTTCACAAATCAATTTTTCGTCTGGACTTAATTCATCGTATGCCTCATTGGCATGTTGCGAAAGTGCCTCCTCCATTCGCCCAATGGCATCGTAGTGAGGCAAATCCATAGGCTCGGCAGTCTCCCGATGAGAACTCCAGTAATCCCATGTTCTCATAAGCGAATGCTGGAGAATGGGGAGTTGGTCAGGACTATCCCCCAGATCGTTCAGCAACTGCTGTACAAGTCTTGGGGTGATGGTGCCACCTCCAACAGCCACAGGACCTTCAATAGCTGTCCGTTTCTGCTCACGCGTCATTTGCGGGATGAGGTAGTGACTGTCGTTGATCTTTTTGGTAAGGTCGGGAAACTGGGCGCAATCCCCAATAAAATCAGAGCGCATGGTGAGTGCCACATAGATATGCGTATTCTCTGATTGAATGGCTTCCATCAATAAGTTTACAAAAGCCAGTGACTCATTTCCTATACCTTCTTCTGTCTTTTTGAATCTAAAAAGCTCCTCAAACTGATCTACCAGGAGAAGAATATTTCTGTTCTCGGTATTCAGTGTTTGACCTGCTGCTTCCGTGAGTCCATTGGTGCTGCTTCTTAGCAATGCAGAAATGATCTGCTTCCTAATAATTTTTTCCTCTTCATCGGCAGTGATGAAGTCGATATCCTGACTTAGCAAGGCGTCTGCAAGATTATCTATGGGTGAACCACCTGGCCTAAAGGGAAGAACATCCCAATTGGAGCCGGCCTCAGTAAGAAATCCACCATAAAGAATAGGTATAACCCCGCAGTACATAAAGGATGATTTACCACTTCCTGAGGCACCGATGATGGCTACAAATTTATTCTCACTTAATTTTAAAAGTACTTCATCGCTTTGCCCTTCACGCCCAAAGAATAAATGACTTTCGTCTATACCAAATGGTCTTAGTCCAGGAAATGGATTAGCAGATATTCGAATCTCTTCGTATTGCTTTTCTAGTTGTTCAGTTAAGTTGCTCATCAGTAAGTGCTAAGGGTCAGCGTGTCAGTCTGTCTAAAAAAATATCCAACTCATTTTCAGCAGTATTCAAAGACTCAATCACTGGAATGTCATATTGTTGTAGGTCTTTGATTTGCAAGGGTTGGGAGGTCATATTGAGAATACATTTGATAGCAGGAGGCTTGGTTCGCCCCAATCCAGGAGCTTTGAGTGTATCCAATGCCTTCATTTGTACCCATCTATCGTTTATCTTATCCTTTAAAATTAGAAAAGCATCGGATTCGCATAGGTGATGAATGTGGCTGCCTCTCATGTCGGTAAAGCCATGCTCAAAGTCCGGCTTTAACACGGTGATTCCTTTTTTCTCTAGATCAAGTGTAAGTTTATTGGCCTGTCCTTCATCTATTTTATCATAGATCAAATAAACAGCCTTGCTTGATTTTCCTGAAGACTTAGATTTCTTATTGAGTGTTTGTTGATCCTCTTCTTGCCCAAGAATGGCTTTTAATCGCTCCTTTAGGTTAAGTTTAAAATCTTCTAGGGGCAATTCCATAACTTCAGCACCTACGCTCAATTCAGCGTCTTTACGTAGTGAATCTATAAATTTCTTCTGCTTGCTGTCCAAAGGCTGAACTCCATCTTCTATCCAAATAAGACGACCCAATTCTGCGGTTTCATTGAGTTTGCTCTCGGAATGGCTGCATCCAACTCTATTCTGAAGTTCTACAATCCCTTCTTCTGTATCTTTTATCTTTCTTCCGGGATGTGCGCCTACCATGTGTATGCTTAGCAGCGAAGATTCTATCTTTTTCTTGATGATGGCCTCTGCTTCAGACTTTCCAGATGGTAAAATCTCTTCAGGCAAGATTTGAAATCCAAGTCGCAACAGTTCTCTCTTAATAATAGACCGCTGCACTATAAGGTCAGGCCCTGTTTCTGCGAGATATATATATTTTTTATCCTTAAAAATGCTGGTTTCCTTCCTTACTGCTGGACGATTTGATTTCACAACCTCATGTAGATCGTAGGCAAAGTCGGTCAATTTCATCCAATATTCCTTGTTGGAATCTCTGGTAAGAAAGTCTTGAATTTCGTGAAAATCTCCAGTACGCGTATCTTCCTCAAATAGAGGATAAGGAAGCAGGCCTTGTAAACGAATGGGCTCTTCTCCAGCCGCAACAGGAAACTTCACCACCTTATATATTCTCTCTCTTGGTTCTAGGCCAGACTTGATGCTGAGTTGATAAAAAGTTTCTACATCTTCTAGGCACCCTGCGTCTTTTACATAGTCAGGTGATACAATACAGATCATGGCTGCACACTTTGCTAGCTGATCTTCAGAAGGTTGTTCACCAGAAGCTATAAATAAACTTACAGGTTTTTGGCCTTGAAGCTGGGTAATAAGTATCTCCGTGAACTTTTGAAAGTTACTTACCCAACCTCTGTTGTTCTGACCCGGAATCAGGTTATCGGCCTTAGAGAAACTGATATAAAAGTCGTAATCAAATAACATAGTTGGAGATTAAGAATAACAGATTAATCATGTAAATATCTGAAATAGAATTAAGTATGTCAATGTATAGTCATTTAGGCCAAATTTAATTCTGTTGCTTCTGTCTTTTCTACTACTAAGCTTTTGATAAAGTTCAGGAGCTGTTCTGCATAATTGGTATTGGAACTTAGTATTTCGAGAAACTTGCTCTCTTTCAGAATAAGAATTTCCAAATCAGGTGACCATTCTGTGGTATGGATCACTTTGGTATCATCTTTTAAAATTCCTAAAGCAGAAATACTACCCTTTTTGAGTTCCAATATTTGATCTGCGGTATTTTTCAGCTTCAGAGTTCCATGTTCTACCAATAGTATTGACCTTGTTAGAAGACTGCCTAATTGTTCGGCAACCTCTCCCTGATCTTTTAGCATAGGGACCTGCCATTTCTGCATATTCAAGAGCAATTCCATGACCAATACTCCAGGCATCTGTTTGAACTCAGAAACTTGTTTTAGGTCAAATACTTTATGAAGTAATAAATACTCAAGCTGACCTGTACTGCATGCCTTGTCTAGATAAGGCAAGCGTTCCTCCAATTCTTTTCTAAGCTTTAAATTTAGCCGCTGCATGCTGTCTACAAGGAGAGGGCGGTCATATTTCATGAGTACATAAGCAGCCAACTCCTTTAAAAAAGCATCTGGATTGAAGAGATTGGCCACAATATCTTGGCTTGGCGGCATATCCTCCCGCATAGCCACCGTGTAGAGTGCACAGGCCTTGGTGTATCGGTTGATGTAATTATAGTCTCTGTTAATGATATGAATCAATACTTGAGTCTCTGATAAGTCTTCTCTAGGAAAGTGTGTTTGAAGTTTAAAATTTCTTTCTGATTGAGAAATATCTTCGATCAAAGGAAACAACAACGGCTTTACGTCTTCTGCAAGGAACACATCCAACAGTTCGATGGCGTAAACCAGCCCCTCAATGGTTCCACTTTCTATTGACTTTTTCACCATTGCCACAGATTGGGGGTCGTACATCAAGGAGAGGAGCATGTATATCTGCTTGTTGTTGTTATATATCTCCTCCACCATTGCTTTTCTGAGGTAGGTGGTATGTGTATCTCCCAATTCTTCTAAAGCGGCAATGTTCCAAGCTGCCTTGCCAATCTCTATTTCCAAGGCTTGCTTAATTCTAGATAAGCTGCTGTCATTGGCTGTAAAACCACAGGTTGTAAGGCTATACAATACTTGAGAAACTATTTGAGCATCGGGATAATCAATTTTTGTCCAAATAGCTCTCACCGCGGCATCACTGGCAATTCTCCCATAAATCTGGAGGATTTTTGACATGGTGTAGGCACTTTGCCCTGACCTGTAAAAAGCACCTTCAAGCATTGGAATGGAATCATCCCCAGCCAACACCAATGCAGATGCTGCTGCATGACTGAATTCGGGGTAAGCTAGATTTTCAACCAACAATGGAATATAATAGGTGTCTCCTAACTCAGTGCTTGCGAGAAGTGCTGCTTCTCTTACTGTCGAGTCAGTATCTCTTAGCAAAGGATTAAATAAAGGCCTCAACTGCTCGCCTTTAAAGTTTTTAACTGCTGGAATTGCAGTCAGCCTATCTTTAGCATATCGGGATCGAAGCTGTGTTGTTAATTGAGTAATTGAACCTACTTCATTGCTTCTATAATTATCCAAGGTTTGCTGCAGAGTGTCTTTGATATTTGAGTCTGACTCCAAGTTGATTCTTGTCTGCACAGAAGAGGTGTCTAGAATCAGCGAAGAATTTGATAAGTGGTCGCTGGCAAGCTTTCTAAACTCAGGCTTTTGATGATTTATCAATATGCTAAGTGTAAATTGATAATCTACAGGATTCATTTTCTCATAAATGTTGAGATATAGGCCGAGCTCTTGGATATTTTGTGACTTTATTCGTTTTTTCAGAATTCCGGCCATGTCATAATCGCTGTAGAAATCAGAGTCATCCTCTTGTTGGTGTTGTTGCAGCGTAGCGGTTAGTGTTTTTCTGTATTCTACATATATGGCTGCACCCAAATAGCCATAGTATACAAGGACCAACAATACATATAATGAGTAAGCGGACAGGTCATTGATTTGTGCAAGACCGAACAAAAACAATATTCCACCTCCTACCATGTAACCCGACTCCTTAAAAAATCCTGAAATCTTGGATTGAATATCAAGCTTTACATTGGCATCAAGAGGAATAAATGTGGTTTTAGTGATTGGATCTTCAAATGCATCGTAGAGTGAATTGTGAAAAAGCTTTGCCATTGCTACAAATAGGAAAAAGAAGATAAAGCTTTCAGAAGCCTGAGTAGTGCCAAATACTGCCCCAATAAGCGAGGAGATGCCAGCTATCAACCCTACAAGAATGGGGAGTACCAAAAGCGATACCCGCATGCCATAGGTGGACATAATCCTATCACTGATAAAGGTTTGAAGTATAAAACTGAAAATGGTAAGGATACCCCCGTAATATGCCAGAAAGTTTGCCAATGATTTAGGATCTGGATATTGCTGTGAGGCTACAGATAAAAAGGAATACTCCACACTTAACACAACTACCGCGGAAATCACTGCAAACATGGAAAGCAATCGGAGATACCTTTGACTGATCATGCTGGTGATTGGCACAACTCTGGACTTTGCTTGCGTTCCCCCTGATTTTTTCTCAAAAAGTCGATCTGCATCCGTAACAGATTTGTAAAAAAACAACAGGACAATGAGGGAAAGCAAAATACTTATGGCAGAGATAAAAAGATAAGCTGCAAGATCTGTAAGTATGTTTTCAATAAATGGAATAGTAAAGAATGCTAAAGTAAGTGCAATCATTTGCCCTTGATCGGCAGTACCTGTAATTCTCTTTTCGTCCTTTAGATTAAATGATCTGCTCACTATTCCATAAAAACCCAATAAAGCCAAGGAATTGAGTGGAAGCATCATGGCAAAAGATATGAAGATCAATGGTCTGTTATCGGTATTGAACTCAAGCGAAAGAGCCAGACCAGATGTAACTATTAGAATAAAAACTAAGCCGGCTATTACCAGCTTGGAAAAAGCTATCCTATTTTGAAGCCAAGTAAACAAGCCCGATAGTACAACTCCGAAAACTCCCGAAGCGATAAATCCTTGAGGCAGATAGTCTTCACCGAATGTGTCCAGAAAAAGTGAACTGGCAGTAACATCAAATGTGGCAAGGAACAAACCAAGAAAAAAAGAATAAAGGAGAAGAAGATAGACAGGCCTTTCTTCATGCTCACGGATATCTAGTGCAGAGCGAAGTAGTGATCTCAAGTAGTTTATTGTTAGGTCTTTAGAGGGTAAATATAGAAGAAATCATTAGGAACTAAGTAAATATCGAAATAATAATTGCTGTCAAGCTTGGTTGTCAGTAATGTTAACTTAGTGTTAAAAAATTAAAAATGTAGTTTGAATTCTAACGATTTAAAATTACTTAATCTATTGATAGTCATATAAATTATCCTTATTTCCTGTTTCTATCAATATTACTAAATTGTGATTTGTTCGTGTTCCTTACAGGGTTTTACTAGGCACTATTCTTTTTCATTAAGTTTGCGTTTCGTTCGCTAAGAATCTCACCATGCTCATTCTGCAATCCGGAGTATTGACCTCATGAAGCAAAAAGTATTATTGCTATTAGAAAGAGAACGCATCTTTCTCATTACCCTATCCATACTATTTATTACTGCCTCTCTGGTTTTTAGAACACCCAGTATTGCTATGTGGTTCGGGTTCCTTATTGCAGCGTATAGTGCAGTAGCCAATGATAGCATCCAAACGATAGGAACTTTCATCTCCTCCAATGAAGACAAGCGGTGGTGGATATTGTGGATTTTTATCGGAGGTATATTTTTAGCCACCGTCACCTACAGCTGGGTGCAATATGATGGAGATGTAAGTTATCAGCGCTTAAGCTCCAAAGGATTTGACAAAGCTCCGGTGAGTTTCTATTATTTGCAGATAGCAGCACCTATTATTCTTTTGCTCCTTACCAGAATGAGAATGCCTGTATCTACTACATTCTTATTGCTAAGTAGTTTCACCACAGAATCCGGTGCCATTATTAAAGTAATCACCAAAAGTTTAAGTGGCTATTTTATTGCCTTCTTAGGAGCCTTTTTGGTTTGGATTATTCTAGCACCCTTGATCAAAAGAATCCAAAAGGGTACAGCACATTTTGGCTGGACCATAGCACAGTGGATTACCAGTGGGGCTCTATGGGCCGTTTGGATTATGCAAGATGCTGCCAACATTGCGGTATTTCTCCCTAGAAGCTTGAACATTTATGAGTTCATAGCTTTTGCTTCGGTGATATTCTTTGGATTAGGGCTTATTTTTTATAACAAAGGAGACAAAATACAAGAAGTTATCAATGAAAAATCAAGTGTGAAAGATGTGCGGTCGGCCACATTAATCGATTTTGTATATGCCTTGATCCTATTTGTATTCCAATATGTGAGCACCATTCCTATGAGCACTACCTGGGTTTTTATTGGCTTACTAGCAGGTAGAGAGCTGGGCATGCATTATTTACATCACAACGCTGAAGAAAAAAATCTTAGCAGGACTCTCGGACTTATATCTAAAGACGTTTTGTATACGCTCTTTGGCTTAGCAGTTTCTATTGCTTTGGCACTTGCCGTAAATCCTGCAATGAGAAAAGAATTCCAGAACCTATTCTGATGTTACAAAAGTGCTTTCTTTGAATCTGTGAATTCAGGAAACGCTTACATAAAAATTACTCCTTCCTTCTGGCAGATATTTCTGTTGGCAGTGGCAATAGGTGCAGGAGCATCTTATCCTGCGGCCAAACATGCAGATTCTACATGGAGCATAGATAGTGAAAGCTATATTAAAATGGCCCAAGGAGATTTTAAGGTAACCTCCACACACAGATATCGACCAATAATCCCCCTTCTTTCGGGCGGCATCTATCTATTCAGCGAGAAAGCACTTACATGGATATGGCCTTCAAAATCCAAGGCTCCGGAGCGTTTGCTTAGGATGTGTTTTTACATGGTTAATCTAATCATTTTCTCCCTTGCAGCAAGTATCATTGGGTTTCAGTTATCCTTGATTTTTGGAGGGTGGTGGGCGGCTGTTTTCTCTTTGCTGGTGGTATGTACCAGCAGGTGGACTGTGTACATGATAGGAGTGCCACTGACCGATAGTTTGTATGTATTGGTTCTTTCCATGATGTGGTTTTACGGAATTCAGGGAAAAAACTTGTGGTTGATTGTGCTGCTAGGGCCCTTAGCCAAAGAGACATTTATCATGTTTTTGCCTCTACTTTTTCTTTTCCCAATTTCCAATCACAACCTTCTCTCACGGGTAGGTATGGTGGTGGCTTCGATAGGTATGCTGTTTGGCATAAGATGGGTGGTCAATTTTACATTTGGGCCTGCTCCTCAAAACGACTGGAACAATATTGCTGATCATATTTCTTTGATCGGAGATCATTTGAAGCTTTTGTTTAGTTTCAATGGTGTGGGGCAACTGATGGGTACTTTTGGCCTTTTTACCCTTGTTTTGGGAATTCCGCTGCTCTCAATTTATAAATTCTACAGACCCTCATTAACCTTAAGGTTAAGACCCTATTACCCTGCGCTTATCGCCTATTTCGTTTCCATTTCAATCCACATTGTTTTGTCAGGCGATTTCAGTCGAATGCTTTTTTTCAGTGTTCCTGTATTTGTTTGGCTGGGAGTCCTGATGATGGAGCCACTTGTGAAGGCAAAAAATGGCAACGGAGAGTATTGAAACTACTGTTATTCATAGCAACTGTATTAGATCAATGACAAATTATCATCTCCCAATTACTATTAGTTATGGTACTATGCTTTTATTCTATCTTGAAGGAGATTTTTTTACCTAGTCCTAATTCCAATATTCTATAGAGCGTTGAAAGTTGAATATCACTTTTTCCATTTTCAATCCTGGAAATAAAGCTTTTCTTAGTCCCTGTTTTAGTGGCAAGTTGCTCTTGAGTCATTTTTGAAAGTCTTCTCTCTTCTTTGATAAGTTCGCCAATAGCAAAGGCCTTGGCTTTTGCTTCAAAAGCCATTCTTTTTTCATCTCCAGCTTGACCGTACCTTTTCTCAAGGTGTTGTTCAAACGTTGTAATTGAGCTACTTTTTTGCATTTTTCTTTTGTTTATTCTTTTCTTGAAAATACTCGGTCTTGATTGTCAATGCTTTATCTATTTCAATATTTTCAAAATAGTAACACATCCTCAATCCTGTTTAAGCTTAGCTCGTACTTCCTCAGGAATCTGGACTACTTTTCTTAGCTGATAATCAAAGCAGATGATTCCCGTTTTAGCCTCTGCCACCAGTTTTAAAGAATCGATCAATACTATTTTGTAAAACAAATCAAACCCAACTCTGGTCAAGTCTCCCGCTGCCATCTCTATCCTTAATTTATCTCCAAAAAAGGCTTCTGATTTGTACACTATTGCACTGTCAGCCATAATGGTGCCCACACCTGCCAAAGAAAGTTCTGTATAGCCTAGAGCAGCGAAATAGCGCATTCGAGCCTCATGAATCAAACTTAGCAGGGCATCATTTCCTAAATGGCCCCCATAATTAATATCTCCTATACGGACTTCTACTTCAGTACTGAATGAATACTGTTGAGGCATATTTAGCTCAATTCTTCCCATGCGTTGCTTTATTTATTGCTCGAATGATCATCTGTGGATGTGTCCATGGGATAAGGTGCCCCATTTCTTTATCCTCCCAAACTTCTAAGGGTGCAGAGGTAAGTTCAGATTTTACAAAAGCCACATTTTCAGGATCCACAAGATTGTCTTTTAACCCGTGAATCATGAAAACTGGAATTTGAATATTTTTCCAAAACGGTCTCATTTTTTCCAATTCAGGACCTAAGGCTATTAATTCCTCATTGCTCGCTTTGAGCTCTTTGGGTGTAGCCCATGCCAAAACCGGCAGTTGGATCAGTCGCTGATACCAATGAATTTTCTCCAAATCTGGGTCAAGTGCTGCTGACAATAAAATCAATGCAGCATATCTATTCTGATCATCCATCACCATTCTTGCAGCCACAGGTCCACCCATAGAGTGACCTAATATGACAACCGAGTCTGTAACACCAAGACTATCTAAAAGCGCATGCAAGAGGCTACTTTGCTTTTCTAAAGAAGGCTCTGATACCCCTGTATTGCTAAATCCAAACCCGGGCCTGTCCACAAAAACATGAAAATAATCAATCATTAATGAAGTATCCTTTAAGAAATCTTGCCAAGCCGTCCAGCTGCCGGGGGAGCCGTGAATCCATACTATAGCCCTTTTGCTTGCATCGCCAGCACTTACAGCGTACATGGAAATACCGTTTATTTCAAATCTGTGCGCCCGTGATTGTGGATAATTCTTCTCCAAAGCCTCATCAGCAATCCTCATCTTCATACAACTCATGCCTGTGATTGCTAAAAAAACCAATAGAAAGTGGCAGTTCAGATTTATACTCCATTTGGGTAACAACCGATTGAAAAATTCTGTTAAAAGCCTATGGGAAAAACCTTGCGCCTTATTCTTGGAGATCAGCTTCACTATGGACATAGTTGGTATCAGTCTGTGGATGACACCGTAATCTATACGCTGATGGAAACTCGTTCGGAAACGGACTATGTGAAACACCATGGCACAAAGATATTAGGATTCTTTGGGGCCATGAGAAGATTCAGAGACTGGCTTTTGGAGCAAGGTCATACCGTAATGTACCTTACGCTCGACCACCAAGATAATCAACAAACCATAACAGGTAATCTTACTTTTCTAACAGATCGCTATCAGTGCACAGAAGTACACTATCAGTTGCCCGATGAATATCGTTTGGATTATGAACTAAGAGAATT
>DAINOB010000026.1:0-15161 GCA_036735585.1 Cytophagales bacterium
GAAATCCAACTCGTCAATCCAGTTTCTGGCATCACCAACTCTATGAATCTTGGAATCAAACTTAGTTTGGGCATTGGAGATTTGAATGGTGATTTCGCCAAAGATATGGTTGTTGGCATGTTTACAGGTGGCCTTCAATATTTAGAAAATACCAATGGAGTATCAGGAGGTTTGCCGATAGGCTTAACACCAAAAACTGAATTTTCTTGGCAGGTTTATCCCAATCCAAGCAACGGATTACTAACCCTGAGAAGTGAAGTGGAAGGTATGGCAGAATTATTTACGTTGGATGGGAAGCAAACTGCTTCAGAACTTTACGTGCCTAAAGATGCCTCAGTAGAATGGACCACACAAGCTGCTCCAGGAGTATATTTGCTTAGGTTCACCGCAAATAATGGTCAACAAGTGGCACATAAAAGGATCATCATCAATCCTTGATCCGACATCTGTTCTATTTCCATGGTTATTCTGAAAAACCGGTAGGCTGGGATCCTCCCAAAATTTGGACTTTATTACAAAGAGAGTTCAGCACCCTTACAGTACACGATCTGGACAACTTCTCAGATGAATGGCAGGTAAAGCAGACTATAAAATTGCTAGAAGCTGAAGTAGATTCTAAAGTGATTGTAAATATCGAGCCTCAAGGGTTTAACAGAACCACAGTTACATTTTTAGAGGCAATTCCAGAAGGCATACCCACACTTGTTATAGGTGAAGATCCAAGGCTTGAGCACTTTGGGAATAACAAATCACTGAGGACGGTCTGTCTTAAAATGCCTACTAAAGAAGATTTCCTGAAATGGATTGATGCATAATTGGCATTAGTTTTAAGAATTACTTTAGGCAGTTTGTCAACTGTATAAAAGTTTTCCACCGAGAGACCCATAGAAAGCTTAACATCTAATACACTGTAAATCAGTTATTTAATAACGATACGAGAATTGCGACCAAACTTTATTATTTTATTAGTAACGCCAGCTTAAGTAAATTTTGAAAAATCTAAAAAAATCAAAACATTATTTTGCCTCAAAATTTTTGGGCAATGGTAAAAGCCGTTTTAAAATCAGTGGGTATTGCAGTGCCAGATCAAGTGGTCACAAATGCCTATTTTAATGCACTCCTCAATGAAGATGTAGACAGCTGGCTTAAAGTAAACGTAGAAATCTATGAAAGACGCTGGTGTGAGGACCATGAATCCGTTGCCGATCTCTGTGAGCGTGCTGCTTTACAGTGCCTAGAGAGGGCGGGGATACGAGTAGAAGATTTGGGTCTGCTTATAGTTGCTACAGATACTCCAGAATTTATTTCACCTTCTACAGCTTCTGTTGTGCAGCACCGAATAGGTGCAGTGAACGCAGGAACGATGGACATCAATTCTGCCTGTGCTGGATTTGTATCCGCCTTACAAATGGCTTCCTATTCTCTTATGGGCTCTCCAAGTTTGAAGTATGCCTTGGTTATTGGAGGTTATGCCATGAGCAAATTTCTCAACAAACAAGATAAAAAGACGGTCACTTTGTTTGCAGATGGTGCAGGGGCTGTAATTCTTTCGGCAGAAGAAGGATCAACTGTAGGATTTCAACAAGGCAAGATGATTACACTTGGCCAATATCATGAATGGATGGGTATTTATAGTGGAGGCACACGTTACCCAGTTTCTCATCAGGCAATAGAACAAGGAGATCATCTGCTTCGATTTGTTAAGAAGTTTCCAAAAGAACTAAACCCTGATTGGTGGGAAAAAATGATTCTTGATATGTGCCACAACGCTTCCATTGATCCTGACGAAATTGACCTTTTTTGCTTCACTCAAATCAATGTTCATTCTATCAGAGAAACCATGAAAAGGCTAAATCAACCTATGGAAAAGGCGCCTACTGTGATGCACAAGTTAGGATACACAGGATCAGCATGCATTCCTTTGGCACTAGACAGTGTACTTGAACAAGGGAAATTGCCTCCTAATAAAAAGATCATATTTATTGGATCCGGAGGAGGATTGTCATTTTCAACCGCCTTGTTTTACACATAAGTTTATGTCCTCCATAGTATTAATTTGGCTCACCTATGGTACACTGTTTCTACTGATGGCAGTAACCATTCGATTGGTATATCTAGGTTCCAAAGGCAACAAAAGCATGGCAGATTATGCTCTTGGCAGTCAAGGTTTTTCACCGTGGGCTGTAGGGTTGTCATTGGCTGCTTCCATGACCAGTGCGGCTACCTTTATCATTAACCCTGGCCTTATCGCTACCTATGGGATTTCCGCCTTTGTATCCTATGGCTTGGTTTTACCAATTGCGGCAATGATTTCGCTTGTATGGCTTACAAAGGGCTTTAGACAATATGGTCAATCAAGCAAGGCATTAACTATGGCCCAATGGATGGGGCAACGCTATGATAGCAAACCATTCACTACCTATTTCGCCTTTCTAGCTCTTTTGCTTATTACCTTTATAGTGCTCATATGTGTGGGGCTTACACAGATTTTGTCCAAAGCCTTAGATGCCTCGCCTTTAATTGTGTTAGCAGGAATAGTGTCGTTTATTTTTGGATACATGATGTTTGGAGGGGCAAATTCAATGGTCAAAACCAATACTATTCAAGCACTTTTGATGTTGGTGGTGGCCATAATACTGCTCGGATCAGGGTGGAAATATTTGCAGATGGGGCCAGCAAATCTACTAAGCCAATTGGCAGCGATAGATCCATCTCTTTCTACCCTTTACAATCCATCCAGCAGCCTGTTTAGAGATTTTTTCGAAATATTTGTTTGTCAAGCTGTGATTGGAATTGCCATTGTGTGCCAGCCCCACATCATTACCAAATCATTGCTTTTGAAAGATGATTCAAAAGTAAATACCTATTTATTTGCCGGAGTGGTGGTACAAAGCACTTTCTTCCTCGTAGTGATTGCAGGAATTTATGCTCGATTAAGTTTTCCAGATCTTACGATACAGGATCAATTGCTAAAGACCGATGAAATCATGTCGGCATATGTGGTTCAATCTTTCCATCCTATGGTGAGTTTATTGCTGATTTTAGGTTTACTATCCGCTGGCATTTCTACTCTTGAGGGATTAATACAGTCCTTATCTACTGGGATCACAGCCGACCTTCTCAAGTCTATTCCTTTTTTTAATCGATTTTCAGATATCCAATTGATAAGGGTCACCATTGTATTTCTGGGCATATTTTCTTTTATTCTAAGTGCCCAACAAATTGTATATCCCAAATTAAGTGTCGCGTTGTTTGCACAAAATGGTGTCTATGCCTATTTCAGTGCAGCATTTGTACCTGTACTTTTCGGACTATTTGCTCCAAGATCTATAAGAGTCGCCCCCATATTGGCCTCTATTTTTGCTATACTCACACATTTTAGTCTGTATTATTTGGAGCTGATTAGCTACCTACAAACCCCTGTCAAAAATCCAGCAATAGCAGCAGCTTTGGCCATCTTAGGTTCTTTAGCAGTGGGATTGATTGTAGGAATATGGGAAGTCTACAGGCATAGAATCAATACTTAGCTTAACCATCCATGAACGAAGATCTGAGGTCAACTGTCTTTCAGTACAAAATTTATATTTTTGATTTATGAGCAGAATTCAAATGGACTGGTTGAGCAGATGGGCCTATTTAAGTCCTCAAAAAAATGCATTGATTGAATCAGATACAGGAATAGCCTATACCTATGCACAATTAGATCTAATGGCAATATCCTTATCCCAATGGCTTTATCAAAAGTATAGCATGGCTAAAGGTGATAAGCTAGTTATCGTAGGTGAATTTTCTGGTATTTATGCGGTTTTACTCGGTCTAGCTCAAAAGACAGGGATTATCATCATACCTTTGAATTACCGCTTAGCTGTAAAAGAAATAGACTACCTCATGGAGGTATCAGACCCTAGCTTATTGTTGTACGATGAGAAATTTGAAAAACTGATTCAAGAGACACAATGGGCTCTTTCAGCTAGGCCAACTTTTTGTATAGCACAATTGCCATTGGATTATGAATCAAAAGTGCCCTTTGGTCCTGATTTGCCCAATGAAGAAGATCCATTATACCTGCTTTTCACATCAGGCACCACAGGTAGACCTAAAGCGGTTCCTTACACACATAAAATGCTTACTTGGAACAGTATAGATACAGTGTGGAGATTAAGCCTTACTTCTGAAGACACCACGGTCATGTGTATGCCTCCTTTTCACACTGGTGGCCTGAATGTATTGTTCAATCCGATACTTCATAGAGGGGGAACAGTGGTTTTACAAAAGAAATTTGAAGCAGACTATACTTTGGATCTTTTGGAAAAACATGAAGCAACTATTTTTATGGCGGTGCCAACCATTGTAAAAATGCTTTCTGAGTCTACTAAATTTGAAAAAGTATCTTTATCAAAACTTAGGTATTTTGTAGTAGGTGGAGAAGCCCTGCCCATAGCTTTAATAGAGAAATGGAAAACAAAAGGAGTTCTTATCAGACAAGGGTATGGACTCACAGAAGCTGGACCAAGTGTTACTAGCTTGCATCAATCAGATGCTATCAAAAAAATAGGCAGTATAGGCAAGCTCAACTTTTATGTAGAAGGCAAATTAGTGAATGAGTCTGGAGCGGAAGTGAATAAGGGGGACGAAGGTGAGCTATGGCTTAGAGGACCTAGCGTAATGCTTGGTTACTGTAAAAATGAGAAAGCAAATCAACAGACTTTCGAGAAAGACTGGTTTAAAACTGGGGATATGATGCGTGAAGATGAAGACGGCTTTTTGTACATGGTGGACAGAATCAAAAATATGTATAAATCAGGAGGAGAAAACATATATCCTGCTGAGATTGAGAAAGCCATATTACTTCATTCTAGCGTAGCAGAAGTGGCAGTAATAGGTATAAAAGATGATAAATGGGGAGAGGCGGGTAAGGCTTTTGTAGTTTTAAAAGAGGATCTTAAAATGTCAGAAAACGATATGCTGGCGCATTGTAAACTTCATCTTGCAAAATTCAAAATACCTAAATCAGTTGTTTTTTTAGAAAATTTGCCTAAAAACGACACCGGCAAAATAGATAAGAAGAAACTGTCTGAACTTTGAAACCTAAACTTCAAGTTTATCATCAATTCGCTTGGAGCCTTTACCCTCAGGAAGGACTCATGCTTAGAGATCAGCATTCTTTTAAAGATGAGGAAAACATACAAATTCTTGAAAATACTATTTTATTGGCCACCAGATCTGCTTCGTTTATCGAATGGGATGACACAGTAGACAAACGCAAATACTCCTATTTGAAGCAGTGGATACAAGGTAAATTGGCTGAAAAAGATGTAGACCTCCAATACGATTGGATAATGGCTACAGAGCGGGAGGTCATGACAGACATCATCTTACCTGAAAAGGAAAAAGAATTGTTTTACCTCATCGAAACGGCAAATAGCTGTGATTTCAACTTTCTTAAAATCTATGAGCTAGCCTTGTACTACAAGCACTATGTGCAGATCAGAATGAAGGAAGAACAGCATAATGCAGTTCAAACCTTTCTAGATCGGTATGAGAAGGATTATCATAAAGCAAAAGAGGCCCTACAAGAAATGGGTAAGCTCACGGCACAGATTACTGCCTACTATTCAGGCGAATCTATGCCTCAAGAATGGATAGAACCTTCGCTATCTTCATTTTTTAAAAACCAGGCTATGAGTGGGATGATAAGGTACTATGCCTTGGTAAGACTTACCTTCCTACACTATACCACCGATACCTTACAAGCAGTACTCCCGTATTATGAGCAGTTGGAAAAAGAACTCAACTCGGGCAATTTTTATTCAAGAAGAATTCTTTCCAATTACTATTCTAATCTTCTCATTATTTACTCAAAACTAAACCGACTGCAAGAAGCCGAGCATTGTGGACTCTATTCAATACTTCACAAAAACAGTGACTTTCTCCATTACTTAAATAATTTGGCAGCAGTCCAACTTAGGATGAATAAACCAAAGGCAGCGCTAGAGACTTTGCAGTCGGGGACTAAGGAAGTAAGGATTTCTGATAGCTTTCACAACAAACAGGGGTTTACTGCTTTGTTTATAAGAGCACTTACTGAAACCCATCAATTGAAAGCAGCCGAGCGATATGCAGAGGGTTTTGTGGAGCTACATAGAAAAGAACTGCTCAAGGCTAGATGGCATCTTTTCTTTACCTCCTATTTTCAAGTACTTTGGAAGCAAGAAAACTACCATAGGATTCTCCATTGGTCAAAAATGCTCAGGCTTCCTGAGTTAGAAAACAAATTAATCTCAACAAAAAGATACACTCCTACCTTGGCTATCTACCACTTGCTCTCACTCTACCAAGAGGGCAAGGTAAACTCAGAGGATCTTGGGATTCAACTGACCAAAATAGATGCTGCTTTAAAAAGTCATCCTGATTATAATGTGTTGCTAGAACGTCTGGCAAAGCAAACCAATTTTAACCTAGATACACTCATCGAAAAATCAGGGTCGGAGTATATATTTATTTAATCATCTTATTTATAATCAAGTACTTATGAATAAAATTTGCAACTTAAGTAAATAAGTCTAAGTTATAAATTTGATGAGCGTATAAACCCATATATTATTTTATAATTAGTCTTGTAAGACGAATTAAATTTTGAAAAATCCGCTAATAACAAATCTTATGAAAAAGAATACACTCGTTTTAATGACTTTTTTAGCCATGATCTTTATTTGGTCTTGTGCAAAGGACAGCAATGATAATGTAACTCCTCAGGATACACCTAGGCAGGCAACTATTAGAGGTACTTGGTCTAGTAGTGGTTCAGATGTTGCACCCTTACTCAAAGGCGCTCCCTTTAACATCGATTCAATCTATGCCAAATTTGAAGGTACTACTTATTTGGTTGAAAGCTTTGACACTGCAGGGACTAAAATTACTTACAATGGCAGCTATACCACTATCACAAGTGATACCACTTCTATTGTACGAATTACACTTAACCAATCTGCTCCCCAAGTAGTAGAGTCTCAAGGAATATTCAGAGTATGGTTGGCCTCACCAGATAGCATGTTCTACGAAGTAGCTCAAACAAATCCATCTGTTGTGGGAGTAACACCACCAACAGTGGCAGGAGGATTTGGTAGTACAAGCGGAGGAGCCTTTGGCACGATTAACATTCAGAAATTCCGAAGATTAGGAAACTAAAACCATTCTTTCCCTGGGAACCACAACTACTGGTTCCCTTTTTTATCTTTTTTGAATAACTAACTCAAGCTATACGATGGTATGAAAGCAATCAGACAGATGCTTTGTTTTATTTGTTTCTTGTTGGGCAACGCTATGACCATACATGCACAAGAGTCTTCTCAAGGCTCTAACAATCTTTTCGACAGAGCCGTACCTGACAAAGCTGACAGTGAGTTTCAGTTTATTGCCCTCTCCTATAGCCAGTTTGTAAATAACAATATGAGGGTAGGACTTCCCTTTTTTCAAGGTCAAGTTCTAGGTAGACTTTACGGAGGAAATACTTCTGATACCTATCAAGGAAGGTCTGCATATTTTGAACAGCGATTACTTCCGTTTTTTATATATCGTCCAAAGCTGATGAATGGCAGAGTGACCTTACGTGCATCATTTGAAATAGACTATACCTGGGGAGATGCCAGCTATGGTTCTGCCGGAAATCAAGGTTCAGCACCTGGTGCAGATCAGGTAAACCTTCAAACTCAAAATGTGATGATTGAAGCTACACCTTTCAAAGGTTGGTTTGTAAATCTTGGTTTGCAGAGAATGTTTGATAACCACAACAATCCCTATCGAGTGCTTTTTGATGAGTTGATGAGCACAGGATATCGTTTGGCATACTGGGGAAGCGATGGTGTGGGCATAAATATTAGGAAAGAATGGGACTATTCCCGAGTCTACGCATCTTATTATCAATTATATGAAAACAATATTGATATAGAAGATGATGTGTCTCTCATCAAAATTGGATACGAAAAAGACATTACTAAAACATGGAAACAAGCTTTAACGGTATGGCATGTATCTGATAAATCTAATGGCCAAGGAGGCAGCATTGGCCAAGGTCCTGGATCTGCTATAACAGACCTAAATGGAGCTTATCGGTTTAGGCTCGGCAACAATAGATACGATACTGATGTAGTCTGGATTGGTACAACATTCAACAGAAACTATGGATTTACTTACGATAGGACTTTTGTAACAGGTTTTTTCAATTACAACACTGGAAACATCCGAAGAAAATCTGATAACTCTCGACTATATTCTATTGGAGGATATGCAGCCAACCTTAGGGTGGGAAGAAAATATGGCCAAACCAATGACGATATCATCACTACAGACTTGATCTATGCCTCAGGTGATGCAGATCATAATGATAACAAATATACTGGTGTAATCACTGGGAATACGTGGGGTACACCACTTTCTCTATTCATTAATCATGGAGCGTATTTGCTATTTCCACATGGCAATGTGGTAAATCGGTTTGTTGCAGCAGTAAATGATCCTTCAAATGTTGGATATGGACTTAGAGGAGGTACCGTTAACTTTCACCGAAGCTTTATACCTCACAAACTAATGGCCAAAGCAGGGGGAGCTATATCATGGAGTGATACACGTCCATCTGGGGGAGGATCTTTAATAGGTACTGAAGTAAACGCCATGGTGAGATTTACTCCAAAGGTTTATATGGATTTAGAACTTCATGCAGGTTATTTGTTTCTAGGCGACTTCTACAAAAGCGGTTTAGTGAACGGTAACAGACCTGGTATGATGCCAGTAGATCCTTGGACTATCTTCATGGTATATCGTTGGTTGATGTTTTGAAAATTAATAAGGATAGAAAATGAAAAACATAATGATGCTGTTTGTTTTAGGACTTACGGCAGTCTGCTGTAAGACGCCATATGCGCTTGATTACCCGGTCAACAGTATGTTGGATATAGAATATCCTTTTGCAATGAAAACCCAGGCACTCTCTGAAGAAAAATGCATAGCATACGCAAAAGAAGGTCAGGGAAAGGAAACCATTATTTTTATCCACGGTCTAGGCAGCTATGCCCCGGCCTGGATCAAAAACATCACCGATTTAAAACAACAATATCAGTGCATTGCTATTGATCTACCAGGATATGGCAAATCTTGCAAAGGCCCATATGAAGGCGATATGTTATTTTTTGCAAAGGCTGTAGTTGAGTTGATGGACAGCTTGGGATTAGAAAATGCATATCTGGCAGGACACTCAATGGGAGGACAAATTGCAATTACTGCTTCACTACTAGTGCCTCAACGAATCAAAGGGTTAATTTTAGTGGCTCCTGCTGGCTTTGAAGCCTTTGATGAAGGCGAAAAACAATGGTTTAGAGATGTGATCACGCCCAGAGGAACACGGTTCACCACACCACAGCAAATTCAAGCCAACCTGACTTCAAACTTTTATAAGTATACCAAGGAGGCGGATTTTATGATCGCGGATCGGATTGCGATACGAAAAGCTTCCGATTTTGAATGGTACTGTTACATCATTCCACAATGTGTGAAAGGTATGGTAAATCAACCTGTAATTGACAAGCTGGACAAGATCTCTCAGCCAACCCTGATTTTCTTTGGAGAAAATGATAACCTCATTCCCAATCGCTTTCTTAATGCAGGCAGAACACGAGAAATTGCCGAATTCGGGGCCTCAAAAATAAAAAATAGCACCTTGGTCATGGCAAACAAATGCGGCCACTTCGCGCAATTTGAAAAATCAAATGAGTTTAACGAGGCAGTAAAGAACTTTGTAAAATAAAGATTTCTTGCTGTTTGAAGATGCAAGTCTAGTCTACATATTCTTTGTGAACCAAGGTATACACATCTTTGGCCTCAGGATGATCCTTGATCACTCTTACAATAATACCCACAATCTCGTCCCTAAAGCCAAGTTTTCGTGCAATATCCACGCAAAGGTTAAATTCTGATTGAAATAGAACTTTATCCGCCAGCATGATAGAAACACTATTGATAATGTATTGAAGTTTAAGTTCTTGGCTTTGAGGCAAGGCAAATTCATGAGAACCAGTTGTTTCAATTAATGAGTCTGCCTCCTCTAGCGGAATATGGTTGCGCTCTGCAATTCTGTGGAGTAAGATTAACTCTCGCACATCCAGGTGTCCATCTTTACGGGCTATATAAATCAGGTTTTTGAAATGATCGAGTGTAAATTGATCAGGTTGTAGGCTCATGGGTTATTTCTAAACAACAAAACTACGTGAATCTACCTAAGTAAGTTATCAGTGGGCCTATTTTTTACTTTTTTTAAAAAAGCTATTTAAAAATGATGGCAGTTTTTGATGCCGTTAGTTTAAAAAATGCTCCTCGATAAGCCTCCGACTGGGGTTATTTATATTCAAAGTGGTTAGAAGTGGGAAAAAGTGGTTGACTTTTTACTTCGTTTCACTACCTTTGCCTAGGCGAGGTGTGTTTTTCTACTTCCCACACATTTAAGGAGTTATGGCATACTTTTCAGGCGAATATGAGTGTAAACTAGATGCCAAAGGCAGGATGGTCTTGCCTTCAAGGCTGAAGGCATCACTCCCTGTGGAGCAATCCGCGGTGTGGGCCTTGATGAGAGGATTTGAACCTTGCTTGGTGCTTTATCCGATCATGGAATGGAAAAAGGTATTTGATAAAGTAACTCTGCTCAATGAGTTTAATGAAGAATATAGAAGCTTTCAGAGAAATTTTCTAAGAGGAAATACAGAGGTTGAGCTCGATGGAAATGGCAGATTTATCATACCCAAAACAATGGCAAACTATGCCAGCATCGATAAAGAAGTCATCGCTATAGGTATAGGCAATCGCATAGAGCTTTGGAACCCCACACAATACGAGACTTACTTAATTAAAGACAGCAAAGCACTGTCTCAATTGGCCCAAGCATTTCTAGCAAAAAATGAATCTACTGATGGAATATCATAGGCCTGTTATGCTAGAGGCTTCCATCGATGCCCTTGTTACCTCTCCAGAGGGAGTGTATGTAGATGCTACATTTGGTGGAGGAGGACATAGCCGTGCAATCCTTGAGCGACTACATGCCAAAGGGAGACTGCTTGCATTCGACCAAGACAGAGATGCAGCTGCCATTGCCCAACAAATTACAGATTCACGTTTCACTTTTATCCATGCTAATTTCAAGTTTATTCGTCACTTTCTTGAATTTCATGGTATCACAAATGTCAATGGTTTATTTGCTGATTTAGGAGTTTCTTCTCACCAGTTGGATACAGCCGAAAGAGGTTTTTCCACCCGATTTGATGGCCCACTCGATATGCGAATGGATGCCTCACAAGTACTTACGGCTGCTGCTGTAGTAAACACCTACACCCAGCAGGAGCTTCATAAGATACTAGGCATGTATGGAGAAATAAAGAATGCAAAAACCTTGGCAGGCGTTCTTGTTCAAGCTAGGGCCAATCGTGAAATTAAAAGTACACATGAATTAATAGCAGTACTAAAGCCACTGGCACCCAGAGAAAAAGTAAATAAATACTATGCTCAAGTCTTTCAAGCTTTGAGAATCGAGGTGAATGCAGAGTTGGATGTGCTTGAAGATTTTCTGCTTGAAGCTTCCCAAATTATTTGTCCTGAAGGCAGACTCGTTGTGTTGACCTACCACTCCCTTGAAGATAGGCCTGTGAAAAACTTCATTCAAAAAGGCAAATGCTTTGGCGAGGTCGAAAAAGATTTCTTTGGCAATGTACAGCGACCTTTTGACCCACTTTTCAGGCAGGCGATAGTTGCAGAAAATGAAGAAATATTAAGAAATCCCAGAGCCCGAAGTGCAAAATTAAGAGCAGGTATCAAACGCTGATCAATCAGAAGAACTATGGCAGTAAACACACTGAAGCAACCCGGTAAAAGCAATTCTAAAGAAGGTGCAGGTCTATTTTCCTATCTGGAAAAAGTGCTCAACCTTGAGACCTTGGTAGCTTCTGGTATCCCTGAGCGCAATCTGTTCAAGATACTCTTTGGGGTGGGTCTTGTGTTGGTTTACATTGGCAATACACATACTGCAGAGCGAAACATCCACTCATTTGAAAGACTGAAGCAAGAAGTAGAAGATTTAAGGGCCGACTATACCACCATCAAAGCCGACTTGATGGTGAACAGTAAGCAATCAGAAGTAGCGCGTAGAGTGGCGCCAATGGGACTTGCTGAAAGCGAAATTCCTCCTACAAAACTTGAAATAGACAAGGACTATGAATATTAAAAAGTCCATACTCCTCAGAGCCAGAATAGCTTTTCTCATCGTGATGCTTTTCGCTTTGGCTGTAATCTACAGGCTATTTGTGATACAAATGGTGGAAGGTGGTCGCTGGAGAAAAATGGCTGAACAGCAAGTATTCAGCTATCGTGAAGTAAAAGCCACCAGAGGCAACATCTATTCTGAGGATGGCTATTTATTGGCCACTTCGCTACCCTTTTATCGACTTTCTTTTGATCCTGGGGTTTCCAACGATCAAGTATTTAACCAACATATTGATTCACTTAGTCTATTGCTTTCAACTTTCTTTAAGGAGAAGAATCCTTCAGAATACAAACGCAAACTGCTGGATGCCAGAAAAACGGGCAAAAGGTATTTGAGGCTGAGCAGCCGAATGCTGAACTACCAAGAAAAGAAAACAGTAAGCCAATGGCCTCTATTTTCACTGGGCAAAAACAAAGGCGGAGTACTTTTCGAAAAGGTAGACAGGCGTTTTCGACCTTTTCATGATCTGGGGCTGCGTACCGTAGGATTTGTAAATGAAGACAGCAAAGGCGTAGGCTTGGAGTATAGTTTTGACCAAACGCTAACCGGGCAACATGGAAGAGCACTTTTCCAAAGAGTTTCTGGTGGACATTGGAAGCCAGTGCTAGATGGATCCGAGGTAAGGGCCAAGGAGGGATATGATATAGTGACCACTTTAGATGTAAATCTACAAGATGTAGCCCAAGCAGCTCTCAAAAAACATCTATCCGAACATCATGCTGATTATGGCTGTGTGGTACTGATGGAGGTGAATACTGGGCATATTAAGGCCATGGCCAATCTAGGCAAAAATGAACATGGAAACTATATAGAAAAATACAACTATGCAGTAGGCTCACATGGCATCACAGAGCCTGGATCTACCTTTAAATTGGCTTCTATCCTTGCCCTCTTAGAAGAAAAGCACAGCCGCCCAGGAGATACCATCGACACTGGAAAGGGGGTTTTTGAATTCTATGACAAAAAAATGACGGATGCCAAAGAAGAAGGATATGGAAGAATAACCATGAGCGAAGCCTTCAGCAAGTCCTCCAATATTGGTATCTCCAGATTGGTACATGATTGCTTCTATAAAAAACCTGATGCTTATCTTGACTACATGCAGAGGTTTGGTCTTACAGAAGCCATTCCTTTTCAAATGGCCTCAGATGCTAGACCTTTCTTCAGAAAGCCTAGTGACAAACGATGGTCTGGAACTACCCTGCCTTGGATGTCTATTGGCTACGAAGTGCAGCTCTCCCCTATTCATATGCTCACTTTCTACAATGCCATTGCAAACAAAGGGAAAATGATCTCTCCCATCATTGTGAAAGAAATCAAACAGGCCGACCAAGTGATACAGACTTTTGAACCTCAAATCATCAAAAAGAAAATATGCTCCGATCGCACCCTCGCAGAAGCACATCAAATGTTGATACAAGTGGTGGATCAAGGCACAGCCAAAAATGTGAAAAACAACAATTACAAACTGGCAGGAAAAACGGGGACTGCTCAAAAGGTGGTAAATGGCAGATACACCCGATCATACTACACCAGTTTTATTGGTTACTTTCCTGCAGATGCGCCTAAGTATTCGTGCATTGTAATCATCGACAATCCTAAAGGATTTAGACAATATGCCAATGATGTAGCAGCTCCAGTTTTCAAGGAAATTGCAGATAAAATATTTGCTACCGATCTCAAATTGCATCAGGCTATGAAGCCAGAGAGAAATGTCCAAGCAGGAGTATTCCCTGTAGTCAGATCGGGCTATCACGAAGATCTTCACATGCTTTGCAACACGATGGGGCTTAGCAATCATTTAAAACAAGAAGCGGAATGGGTGGTAGCCAAGCCTGTTCGAAAGGCTATACAATGGCAATCCAAAGACCCAAAGAAAGGCTTAGTACCAGATGTAGTGGGGATGACACTAAGAGATGCGTTGTATTTGCTAGAAAATAACGGTGTTCAAGCCAGTTTTAGAGGGAGAGGTAGAGTAGTGGCTCAAAGTCCTTCGCCAGGGATCAACATTCAATCTGTGGGAAAAGTGAACTTAACACTAGAAAGTCTATGAGTGTCTCTCTACAGGATTTGCTTTATAAAGTACCCTTGGTAGCAGTATCAGGCAGTACAGATGTGATGGTAAGCGGGATTACATTTGACTCAAGATCAGCCACAGTCGGCATGGCATTTTTTGCCATCGAAGGCACACTTACGGATGGGCATCAATTTATTGCCAATGCCATTGCTCAACAATGCACCATCATAGTGCATCAACAAGAATTGGCCGAATTGCAACCTACAGTTACCTACGTTCGTGTGAAAGATAGCGCTTACGCACTAGGAGTGGTTGCTGCCAATTTTTATGGGAATCCATCTGCTCGCTTAAAGGTGGTGGGGATTACCGGGACCAATGGTAAAACTTCTACTGCTACTTTGCTTTATGCTTTATACAAAAGCATGGGGTATTCGGTAGGCCTTATTTCCACAGTTCAAAACAGGATCAATGATGAGGTGTATCCAAGCACCCATACCACCCCAGATCCTATTCAGATACAGCAATTGATGCAACAGATGATCAACTCTGGTTGTACGCATTGCTTTATGGAAGTGAGCTCACATGCTTTGGTTCAGCAACGAGTGGCAGGAATACATTTCAGTGCTGGCGTTTTTACGAACATTACCCACGACCATCTTGATTTTCATAAGTCTTTTGACAATTACATAGCCGCTAAAAAGCTGCTTTTTGATCAATTGCCTTCATCCGCATTTGCATTGATCAATACTGATGACAAGCGAGGCACTGTGATGGTGCAGAATACTAGAGCTAAGATTTTTACTTATGCTCTGGCCAGAGACGCAGATTTTAGAGCAAGACTGCTTT
>DAINOB010000027.1:0-13915 GCA_036735585.1 Cytophagales bacterium
TCAGGGCAATCAATGCTATGCCCACCAGCCAGAGGAATACCGGCTTCCTCACAGATCGCTTTCCCTCCAGCAATCACCAGACTTGCAACCGATGCAGGCAATTTATCAATGGGCCAACCGAGAATAGCTATCGCCATAATGGGTTTGCCGCCCATAGCATAAATATCACTAATGGCATTGGTAGCAGCAATTCGCCCAAAGTCGAATGGATCGTCCACAATGGGCATAAAGAAATCTGTAGTGGATATTACCGTTGTTCCATCTTCCAGTTTCCAAACGGCCGCATCATCTTTGTGCTCATTTCCTACCAGCAATGGTGAAAAGCTGCTTCCACTAGAGTTCTCTTTGAGGATTTCAGATAGTACCGCAGGTGAAAGTTTACAGCCACAACCAGCTCCATGAGAGTAGCTTGTGAGTTTTATGTTTTCAAGTGAATTCAAAGGATAGTGTTGATTATTTCAATGTTGAACTGTGGTGTCCGTAGAGGTTTGAAAGGTGAATTGCTTTTCTAAAGCGAATAGCTTTTGAATGGTGAGTGGGTCTTCCCAATTCTCAGTTTCAAGGTAGCGAATTTTTTCCGAGCTATGTTGATGCAGATCGTAAGTGTAGCACTTGTCATAATACCTAAGCACAATGGTGGCTACCAAATCATAGTGTCCAGATTCTAAAGCTTGCAAAGCATCCTTGGTGTTCTGTGGTCCGAGCTTCTTTGCGATTTTACTTACAGAGGCTTCCAGATATTTTTTTTCAAACCCTGCATAGTCGATTACCAGTCTTTGAACCCTTTGAGCTAAAGGAACAGACATAAAAACCAAAGGCGAACTTTTGAAGCAATTGTACAAAGGAGTCGGGATACAACACCGTCCTATCATGCGACTTTCATCTTCCACCCAAATGGGTTTTTGAAGATCAAATTTCTTTAATTCATCAAATATCAAGTTCTCAAATTGTTCTTGGTTTGGTTGATCTTTCATTCCTAGAGATCCGAAAGCGCTTCCTTTGTGTTGCGCCAACTTTTCCAAATCAAGCACTTGCGCACCGGCATCCTTCATCCTGTGCAGCACCTCTGTTTTGCCACTACCGGTGTAGCCAGATAGTAGAATGAATTGGAATGGCTGGAGGAAGTATTCAAGGACGCATGTACGAATAGCTTTATATCCTCCTTTTACTAAGATAATGTCAAATCCTGCCATACTAAACAGCCAAGCCATTGCCGAGGAACGCATGCCGCCACGCCAGCAGTAAAGGATCATTTTCTTTTGAGGAACAAGATTTTCAGCTGTTTCCACAAACTGCTCAAGTTTTGGACCCACCCTTCGTAAACCAATTTTGATGGCTTCTTCTCTACTCAACTTTTTATAAGTTGTACCCACTTCACTCCGCTCTTCATCGCTAAACAAGGGAATATTTAGGGCATTCGGCACATGTCCTTTGGCAAATTCAGATGGGCTTCTTACGTCTATTTTAGGCCAATTCGTATAGATACCATTTTGCAGTATTTCAGTAGCCTCAAGGGTAGATATACTCATTTGCATTAAGAGTGGATTACCAGTTGACGTAAGTACATGCCAATGGTATTTTCTAGACCGTAATACAAAGCATCACATATCAATGCATGTCCTATGGAAACTTCGTCCAGATAAGGGATACTTTTTTTCAGCCAATTCAAATTTGTAAGACTGAGGTCATGGCCTGCGTTGATCCCAAGTCCCAAAGATTTTGCATGATTGGCTGCCAGAATATACTCTTGAACTGCTTTTACTTTGTCTAGACTATAGTGAGCGGCATAAGGTTCGGTATAAAGTTCTATGTGGTCAGCTCCCGCAGTTTTGGCAGCTTCTATTTGAGCCAAGTCAGTTTCAATAAATACAGACACCCGCACTCCATATAATTTAAGAGTTTCAATTACTTTTTTAAGCCTATCCTGATGGGCTATTGCATCCCAGCCAGCATTTGAAGTAAGCACTCCGGGAGGGTCAGGCACTAAGGTAGCTTGTGCAGGCTTTACTTCTTTGATTAACTTCAGATAGCGATCATCTGGATAGCCCTCAATATTGAATTCGGTGGTCAGTACTTTTTTGAGCTCCAATACATCGTGGTACCGAATATGTCGCTCATCGGGTCTTGGATGCACAGTAATCCCTTGGGCTCCAAAACGCTCACAGTCAAGGGCTACCTTCACAACATCTGGGTTATTCCCTCCTCTGGCATTGCGTAGTGTGGCAATTTTATTGATATTTACGCTTAGTCTTGTCATGCTCGGATTGTTACCTTTGTAAAACAAATTAACACATATTAAGCTCCAATGTCACTGAAAGAAAAAATAGAAGCCGATATCAAAACGGCCATGCTCGCCAAAGACAAAGATGCCCTGAGGGCATTGCGTGGAATTAAATCTATGATATTACTTGCAGAAACTGAGAAAGGGGCATCAGAAGCTTTAACAGAAGAAGCCGAACTTAAGCTTTTGCAAAAAGCAGCCAAGCAAAGAAAGGAATCTTTGGAAGTGTATGAAAAACAAGGGAGAGAAGATCTTGCTGAAGTTGAGCGTTCAGAAATTGCCATCATTGAGCGATTTTTACCCACACCGTTGAGCATAGAAGAGCTGAAAATTGCCCTACAAAAAATTGTAGAACAAGTGGGTGCTTCCGGGCCTGCTGATCTTGGCAAGGTGATGGGCATGGCCTCGAAACAGCTAGGCGGAAAAGCAGATGGAAAGACTATTTCAGAGCTCACTAAAGCTATTTTATCTGCTTAATTTTTTTTGAGGTATTTTAAATACGTTAAGATTGTGAAAAGCAAAGTCGGCAAATCAAACAAAAAGATTTTCTTCCGATATGTCATGGGATCACTGCTTGGCGTAATTCTTCTTTTTACAACTGCTAGACTGAGCGAATCCTTAAAGACAATTACCAACGTAAGACCTGCTTTAAATGATTGGGTGGTTCCGCTTTCTCCCATGGTTTCTGATTTTGTGCTAGAATTGATAGCTATTGGAAGAAACCACCGCAACTAACTTCTCTCAACTGAGAATTTTACTGGTTGATAATTTCGACTCATTTACATATAACCTAGTAGCCTATTTAAGGCAATTGGGAGCAAATGTCACAGTAGTTCGAAATGATATTCCTCCTTCAGAGGATATTGAGGAGCTTTACCATGGTGTAGTGCTTTCACCTGGGCCTGGCACACCTTCAGAAGCGGGGTATTTATTGTCTTACCTAAAGTTTAACTTACCATTGTTAGGGGTTTGCCTTGGGCATCAAGCATTGGCCATGCATTTTGGTGGTCAGATTGTAAAAGCAATTAAGCCCATGCATGGGAAATTGTCCATCATTCGCAGAGTAGATGATCCCATTTTTGAAGGAATTCCTGAAAAATTCAAGGTGGTACGCTACCATTCACTACTTGCTGAAACACTTGGTAGGGACTTACATATTCTTGCAACCACACACGCTGGGGAAATAATGGCTATGAAACATATTTCTCAACCATATTATGGAGTGCAATACCATCCTGAAGCTATTCTCACAGAGTATGGCTATCAATTAATGGGAAATTGGTTAAATATTGTATTACGATTGCAAACAATCGAACGATGGAAGCATTAACTTACCCACGTTTTAATTTAACGCCAATAGATGAAATACCATGTAAAGACCTTTGGGGAGTACCGCTACATTGATGAAGGAAGCGGACCTATACTGCTCTTACTCCATGGACTTTTTGGTGCATTGAGCAATTGGGATCGTGTAATTGAGGGCTTTGCTTCTCATTTCAGAGTGGTGATTCCCGTAATGCCTATTTATGAGATGCCCATTAAGTCAGCGGGAATAGAAGGATTGGTCTCTTTTATAGAAGGCTTTGTAAAACGTATGGACTTGGGTAAAGCTTGTGTTTTGGGTAATTCACTCGGAGGGCATGTAGGACTGGTGTATACCCTTAGAAATCAAGAACTTGTTACAGGTTTGGTACTTACTGGAAGTTCCGGCCTCTTCGAAAATAGTATGGGTGGATCTTTTCCTAAAAGAGGAAGCTATAAGTATATCAAGGAAAGGGTAGAGTATACATTCTTTGATCCTGCCACCGCTTCAAAAGATTTGGTAGATGAAGTATTTGAAATCACCAACAGTATTCCCAAATGTTTAAGAATAGTATCAATTGCCAAGTCAGCTCAAAGGCATAATTTAGCTAAGGAACTTGAAAAGATTAAACAACCTGCACTATTGTTGTGGGGTCTAAATGACACCATCACTCCATCCTTGGTTGGATATGAGTTCAATCGATTGTTACCCAATTCCGAATTGCATTTTTTGGATAGATGTGGGCATGCACCTATGATGGAACGACCAGATAGGTTTAACATGTTGTTAATAAAATTTTTACAAAATAAAGTATACCCATGAATGCAGAGGACCTGATTACGGAGTCTATACCTCCATTACGCACTGCAGACTCTGTGGATGTGGCACTTAAATGGTTAGAAGAATTTAAGGTAAGAATGCTTCCCGTTACGGATAGCAGCATATATAAAGGCATGTTTTCTGAGGATCTTTTCCTCGACTATGAAGGCGAGCCAGAACCTACTGTAGGTGCCTATCCCTTAATGCACCCTCAAGACTTTATCTACAGGCATCAGCATATTTTGGAAGCTATTAAGCTTAGTATCGAGCGAGACATGTCTATAGTACCTGTTATTGATGAGCAAGGTAAATATCTGGGCTTAGTTAATCTCAATGAGCCACAATTGGTGTTTGATAAAGTGACCTCCGCCATGCAGCTAGGTGGCATCATTGAAATCAAAATGCATGAGAAGGATTATTCTATGGCCCATCTCAGCCGTCTTATAGAGGCCGATGATGTGAAAATACTTTCTAGTGTCATCCATACAGATGTGGCAGAACCTGAAAATGTAATTCTCACCATGAAGCTTAATAAAAGCGACTTGGCCAGAATAATTGCCACCTTGGAAAGGTTTGGGTACAACATCATTGCTAAGCATCATCAAAGTGAACTAAAAGGCAATGAACAAGACCGGCTAGGCTTACTTTTAAAATTTCTCGATCTCTAGTAATCAGCACACATGCGATTTGCAATACATGGACATACTTTTCGTGCTGAAGCAAGAAGCCACATCCAATCCATGTTTGATTTTTTGGAATCAAGAGATGCTGAGGTGCAAGTTTATTATGCTTACGAACAGTTTTTAAAAAAGCAGGGCATTCGCAAAAAACCTTGTTCTACCTACACTGGAATGCATGACCTAGCTCCTGTGGACATGGTATTAAGCGTTGGAGGAGATGGCACCTTATTAGAAGCTGTCTCTATAGTAGGCAGGATTGGTGCCCCTATTCTAGGGATCAATGCTGGGACTATGGGTTTCTTGGCCACAACACCCAAGGATAAAGTAACAGAGGCACTTACCGATGTATTTCAAGGTTTTTATCAATTGGATGAACGCGCCTTGATTCAATTGGTATCTGATCAGGATTTTTTTGGGGAAAGTGGATTTGGACTCAATGAATTTTCTATCCTCAAAAGAGATACCTCGTCTATGATTATTGCCCATACCTATATCAATGGTGAGTACTTAAATTCCTATTGGGCAGATGGATTGATCGTATCTACTCCTACGGGATCAACAGGATATTCTTTAAGTGTAGGTGGACCCTTAGTTTTGCCGCAGTCAAACAATTTTATCATTTCACCGGTAAGTCCCCACAACTTAAATGTAAGACCAATGGTAGTTTCTGATAAGTCCGTTATCTCTTTTGAAGTGGAAGGAAGACATAAAAAGTTTCTCATTTCTCTAGATTCCAGGTCCCGTGTAGTGGATGCTCGTTGCCAATTGGCTGTAACCAAAGCCGACTTCAAGGCTAAGCTTGTAAAGCTCAATGGGTATAATTTTTTAGAAACTCTCCGCACTAAGCTAGGTTGGGGAAGGGATATACGCAATTAGTTACTTTTATTGATGATGGTTTTTGTTACTTTTGCCTTCTGTAAAATATTCCACAGCACAATCAGCTGCTCATGATAAACCAGTCAAAGGTCTTTTTAAGTTTATTCGCATTGATGTTTTTAACATCAGTTCATACTTACGCCCAAAGATTCGATAAAAGAAAAGAATACACCTCTATTGGTGGAAGCATCGGTATAGCCAATTATTTTGGTGATTTAGCACCAAACGCAAGAATAGCCAGTACCGATATTAAGTTCACTCGCCCCAGCATACACTTTTATGCCATGCATAGGTTTCATCCAAGAGTGAGTGCCAGAGGTACTTTTGGCTGGAGTAGAATCAAAGGTGATGACTTCGTATCCCAAAACCCTGGTTCTCAAGATGCAAAATTCCGATACATCCGTAATCTTCATTTTAGAAATGACATTGTTGAGTTGACAGCTTCGGGAGTTGTAGATCTTTTTGAAAACAGAGGAACATTTTTGAAAAGACCAGAACTTGTTCCTTACATATTTGCAGGTTTAGGTATGATTTATCACAATCCCAGAGCGCAGACTCCTGAAAATTTTGGTGAAAAAGGTGGAGAATGGGTTTCTCTACAGCCATTAGAGACTGAGGGTGTTTCTTACAGTAGAGTACAATTTGTAATTCCAGCGGGTATTGGAGTAAGATATAGAATGGCAGACCGTTTAGATTTTGCTTTTGAAATAGGGTTCCGTTACAGTTTTACAGATTATCTTGACGATGTTTCCGGAGACTATCCCGATCCTGCTAATCTTTCTTCCGATTTGTCAAGAGTGATGTCCAATAGAACTGGGGAAGACCCAGGAGGACGTAACCTTAATGGTGTTTTGGAAGAGTTGGGCTATAATATAGATCCTGCCACAGGAAATGTAAGACAATACTCTCCTGGAGAGAAAAGAGGAAATAAGGGAGATAGAGACTGGTATGTAATCACTGGCTTTCATATCTACTATATCCTAGGAGGCGGTGTAAAATGCCCTAAGTACAGGTAATCTTACATAATTAGATTTTTTCACATGAAGTTTTGGCATAGTTTATTTTTTGCCATGTTGTTGTTTCTAGCTCAGCATCATCAGAGTGCTGCTCAGAGGCATGAGATAGGTGGAGGGGCTGGGATTTGCAATTCTGTAAACGATATCAACCATAATATAAATTTTTTATTCAGTCGCCCAGGTGGGCAATTATTTTATAGGTACAACTTCTCAGGAGCCGTGGTATTAAGAATTAATGTAGCTCGGGTTTGGGTTTATGGTACCGATAACCAAGGTGGAGATCCTTACCAGGCAGTAAGAGGTGCTGAATTTAATAAAGGCTTATGGGAAGGGTCGACTATGCTGGAGTATAATTTTTTTGGTTATAGAAATCCTAGAAAGGGACAGTTGTGGACACCGTATCTTACTGGAGGCTTTGCGATGTTTAGAATGCCAGGTGCAGTGCCTAAAGTCGGAGGTGGATCAGCAGGGGCATGGCAGCCATCTATTCCATTTGGAATTGGGTTAAAATGGGTTTTGACAGGACCTTGGAATTTGGGATTAGAGTTTCTAGCTCGAAAAACCTTTACCGATTACCTAGATAATTTGGGAGATAGTTATGCATCATTAAATTTTCAACGTGCCATTCCCGACAGCAGAGATTGGTACTATACCACTTCACTTACCTTAAGCTATACCTTCCAACAAATAGATTGCAAGATTCCTTTTATCTATTAAGCGATAAGCTTTTGGCCCTGATCTTTTATAAATTTGTTTCCATTTTGTTTTAAAAATTGACGGTAGGGTTGGATCAAGAAATTACAAAAGAGAATGTACCTCAGCATATTGCCATAATCATGGATGGAAACGGGAGGTGGGCAAAGAAGAAAGGAGCGGCAAGGATATTTGGTCATTCTAACGCTATAAAAGCAGTGCGCGAAACCTCTGAAACATGCGCCAAGATAGGGGTGAAATACCTCAGTTTGTTTGCTTTTTCAACAGAAAACTGGCACCGGCCACAGTCTGAAGTGGATGCATTGATGGCTCTTCTAGTTTCTACAATTCGAGCAGAAACAAAGACTTTAATTGAGAATGATATCAGACTTTCGGCAATAGGAGACATTCAGGCACTACCTGCCAGTTGCCAAAGAGAACTCAAAGAGGCCATAGATCTCACATCCTCCTGTAAAACGATGGTGCTCAATCTTGCTTTGAGCTACAGTGGTCGATGGGACATAATTCAGGCAGTGAAATCAGTAGTTAAGGAGATTCAAGAAGGGCATTTACAGGTAGATGATGTTAATGAGTTGACGTTTGCTAAATTTCTTAACACAATAAATCTACCTGAACCTGAGTTGCTCATCAGAACTAGTGGCGAAATGAGGATTAGCAATTTTATGCTTTGGCAATGTGCCTATACGGAGCTGTATTTTACAGAAGTATTGTGGCCTGATTTCAGAACAGAGCATATTATATCAGCGGTGGCTGACTATCAGAAAAGAGAACGTAGATTTGGAAAAATAAGTGAGCAAGTGAATGCCCAATAGAATGGTGTATCGAATAGGACTGATTTATTGTCTTTTTATGATCTTTTGCTCATTCAGTGCAAAGGCTCAGTTAAAACTAGGTGTAAGCAAAAGTAATTCTGCTTTAGAAGCTGATTTTAATAGGCCCGTTACTTATGAGATTGGAGGAATTACTGTTTCTGGAACAAGAATTCTAGATCCAAATGTACTCATCTCTATTACTGGCCTTAAGGTGGGAGATGAGATCACTTACCCGGGGGATAAGTTGGGAAAGGCAATTAAGAAATTGTGGGATCAAGGAATACTTTCCGATATCAAGGTGTATGCAAGTAAAATAGAAGGCGATTACATTTTTTTAAATTTTGATCTCACCGAAAAGCCAAGACTTTCAAAGTTTTCATTTACCGGCATTACCAAAGGACAAGCAGATGACATTCGCGAGAAGGTCTCATTGGTGAGAGGTAGGGTGGTAAACGATGCCTTGGTTAGAAATTCAGAGAATATCATCAAAAAGTATTTCGATGAAAAGGGCTTTCGAAATATCAAAGTGACTACTACCCAAGAAGAGGACCCGGCTGCTAAAGGGACTGTGATTCTTAAAATCAATGTTAAAAAAGGGGAAAGGGTCAAAATTGCCTCTATCAACTTTCAGGGCAATGATAATTTTAAAGAAGAGCAACTAAGGAGAAAACTGAAAGAAACTAAGGAGAAGCGCAGATATAGGATTTTTAAAAGCTCAAAGTTTATTAGGAGTAATTATGAAGAGGACAAAGAGAAGCTTATTGCCTTTTATAATTCACAAGGATACCGAGATGCCAGCATAGCTGTAGACTCCGTCTATACTGTAGATGAAAAGCTTATTGGATTGGTCATAGGAATTAATGAAGGCAAGAAATATTATTTCCGCAATATTGATTGGACAGGGAACTTCCTATATGACGACACTTATTTATCCAAAGTGCTGGACATAAAAAGAGGGGATGTGTACAACATGGAGAATCTTGAAAAGCGTCTGAACTACAATCCAAGTGGCAGTGATGTCACCTCGCTTTACATGGATGATGGTTATCTCTTTTTCTCCATTGAGCCAGTAGAAGTATTGGTAGACGAAGATAGCATAGATCTGGAAATGCGAATCTACGAAGGAGCTCAGGCCAATATCAATAGGATTACTGTCAGCGGAAATGACAAGACCAATGACCATGTAGTCATGCGTGAAATTCGAACACTTCCCGGTCAAAAGTTCAACAGGTCTTTGCTCATACGCACCAATAGAGAACTTGCCACTCTTGGATACTTTGATCCAGAGCAAATAGGAATGAATCCAAAGCCAAATTACAACGATGGTACTGTGGATGTGGCTTATAATGTAGTGGAGCGCCCCAGTGATCAGATTGAGCTTTCTGGAGGCTGGGGAGGTTTTTTTGGATTTGTAGGAACTCTTGGATTAACCTTTAACAACTTTAGTTCAAAGAATATTTTCAAAAAGTGGAACCCACTTCCTAGCGGTGATGGGCAACGACTGCAATTAAGAGGTCAAGCAAATGGTCGTCAGTTTCAGTCCTACACTTTTGCTTTTACAGAGCCTTGGTTAGGAGGCAGAAAACCGAACTCATTCACGGTATCTTTTAATCATTCTGTGCAGCGTAGATTTTCTGGAGGGTTTGCAGGTACTCAGATAGGTAGGTTAGGAATTTCTGGTATCACACTCTCATTGGCCAGAAGAATGCGTAAACCTGATGACTTTTTTATCCTTACCAACTCGCTCTCTTACCTCATTTACGATATTGACAACAACCCCATTCAGCTTGGCCCTAGATCTAGAGATATACTGTTTGATGGCAGGCTAAACAACTTTTTCTTTAATACCACCATTTCAAGAAATAGCGTTGACAGCCCTATCTTCCCTAGAGCAGGTTCTAATGTTTCTCTGAGTTTAAGCATGACTCCACCTTATTCCTTATGGAGTGGTGTGTCTTTGAGCGAATCACCCTCTGAACGATTCAAATGGGTAGAGTACCACAAATGGATGTTTGACAACTCATGGTTTATGAAGATAGCCGGCAAGTTGGTCCTCAATGCCAGAAACCATTTTGGATTTTTGGGTAGCTACAATAGAACCTTAGGCGCAGGACCTTTCGAAAGATTTACCCTAGGTGGAGACGGACTTGCAGGATTTAATTTCCTATTGGGTACCGAGGTTATCGGTCTTAGAGGATACCCCAATGCTTCTATCAGACCAGTGGTCGTAGATCCTAGCACAGGAGATGCAGCAAGGGTGGATGGTGTAGCCTTCACCAAGCATGTTTTTGAATTAAGATATCCTATCTCACTTAATCCGTCAGCTACCATATTTGTGCTCTCTTTCCTTGAAGGAGGAAATAATTTCGGTAGTGTTCAGGAGTTCTCGCCTTTCAAACTCCAGCGATCTGCGGGATTTGGAGCCAGAATATTCATGCCTGCCTTTGGCCTTATTGGGTTTGATTATGGCTATGGCTTTGACCCTGTACCCAATGCTGGACTGGAGCGTAGCGGTTCGCAATTCCACTTTATCATAGGTCAGCAAATCAGATGATGAGGTTTACTTCATTGATTGTCATACTGTTACTGAGCTTGGGTTTGGCTCAAACCATTTATGGCCAGAAATTTGGGTATATCGACTCCAAATATGTTTTGGGCAAAATGCCTGAATATAAAAAAGCGGAATCTGAGCTTAACAAACTGAGCTCCGAATGGCAAAAAGAGATCGAAACCATGCGTCAAGATGTGGAGAAGTTATACAAAGGTTACCAAGCTGAAGAAGTGCTGCTCACGGAAGAGATGAAAAAAGAGCGCATGGATGAGATTAAGAAGAAAGAGAAGGAGACCTTTGATCAACAAAAGAAAATCTTTGGTTACGAAGGCTTACTGTTTCTGAAAAGACAGGAGCTTGTAAAACCCGTTCAGGATAAACTTTTTGAAGCAGTAGACAAAGTTTGTAAGAAAAAAGCATTGCAGGTGATGTTCGATAAATCTGGAGAAATAGTCATGATTTATACCAATCCCCGCCATGATTACACAGACTTTGTTTTGGAAGAACTGGGCTTGGCAGAAAAAGACTCAGGAGAAGACAAGGGCGATGGTCCTGGACCTCAAAAAGGACGTTAGTTTTGATTTTAGCAAATAAGAGTGAATTTTTACACCGAATATAAAATCCTTTCATCAATTGAAAAACATCTCACACCTATATTTTAAGCATTTAAATAAGCACATGAAAAAGTTTATGTTTCTCGCTCTCACCCTTATTGGGTTGAGCAACTTTGCCTTTGGTCAATCAAAATCCCTAAAAATAGGGTATACCAATGTAGATTATATTCTCAGTCAGATGCCGGAGAGCAAGCAGATAGAAGCTGAGCTAAAGACATATAAAACTCAATTGGATAATCAACTGCAAACCAAGATTAAAGATTTTCAGGAGAAGTATGCAGCCTATGAAAAAGGGGCCTCTACCATGACAGATGTAATCAGAATGGACAAAGAGAAGCAACTTCAGAACCTTCAGGAGGAGATCGAAGAATTCCAAAAGAATGCACAAACAAGCCTTCAGAAAAAAGAGGTTACACTCCTCCAACCTGCCTTAGACAAGATCCAAAAGAATATTGATCTGGTAGCAAAGGAGAGTGGATATACCTACATTTTCAACACGGACGGTGGATTGGGCACTACCCCTATTTTACTACATGGTCCAGAAGAGGATAATATTTCTGACCTGCTTCTAAAGAAGATGGGAATAACGCCTCCTGTAAAGAAGCCAGCGGCAACAGGAAAGTAATTGGTATCAAACACTTAATAAAAAAGCCCGGACCAGCCGGGCTTTTTTTGTGGATATCCATTTGAATCAAATATTGATTCCTACTTTTTTGAGCTGTCTTTTGGTAAAATTTTTCAGGTTCTCTTTTACCGTGGTCTTAATTTTCTTTGCAGCAGAGTCTTGAGGCTTTGCTTTGAATACCGTGTCATGAAATTTGGTGGCACCAGCACGCTCATTTGTATATAAGTAGCTGTAAAAAGACTTACGAGTTACACCCTCAGGCACGGTAATTTTTGAATACCCATGATAGGATATGTCGCTGGTTTCAAAAACCACACAACGATTGAAAGTAGGGTCTACCGCTTTTTCTAATTTGGTCATGTCAGCATTCCACATTTCTAATTGACCTCCCCAAGCATTATCCCAACCCTTGTTCATGTATATCAAAAGATTGAGTCTTCGGTGTACATTGAGTTTCGTATGGATGTTGAAATCTATGTGAATATCAAGAAAGCTGCCGTTTGAGCCTTGATGCAAGCCAGTGCCAAGGTTGTCATCGGTAATAAATACATTTTCTATTCCAGTGACTTTGCTGAGCCACTGGTAAAATTCCTGATTCATTAAAGCTTCACGGAGGACAGTGAAATCTTGATGAAAGTCTGAAAAGTTTGATCCTTCTGATTTTTGTTCATTGAGACCATGGTAGTGTTTATTCAGCTTTTCGATAGATGGAAAATTGTCAAAAATGCTATCAGCAAGATCTTTCTCGAGAAAATTGTCCAGAACCATGTGTCTGTAGGGATGCGCTTCGTTGAATTCTTTTTGCAATTGCAGGATTACTGCATCTTCTGCATAGCGCGGGTTGATCGCTTTCATAGGTGATCAATAAGGGTTTTAAAATGCTTGAGGGTAGTTAGATATTTAATCATTCACCACATAGAGTCGCTTCACGTACTTGTGGCTGTTGTAACTTACTTCCACAAAGTACATTCCCTGTGGCAATCCATGGAGGTCAAGTTGGATGTTTTGCTCTCCATCGGGAAGTGTTTTAGTGATTGCAATGTTTTTTGCCTTCTTTCCTATGGCATTGATAACAGCGATTTCAACGGTGCCAGGCCTTGGTAAATAGAAAGAGAGTGTTGCAGTCTCTTTACCAGGATTGGGGAACACGTTGAGTTCCTGAATACGAAGATTCAAAGGGTCTTTTACACCTGCAAGTGTTGATACAGCAATCCTTCCTTTGTACCCTATAGATGCCTGTGAACTTGAAACGTAATATATAGTATCTGTGCCGGATAGTGTAAATGTACCTCCACCAGATCCAGTAATAAAGTTAATTCCTCCTGACAATGGAGTGTTGCTGTTATTCAACCAATTTTGTTTGCTCACTTGAGTAAAACTCTGATTTGAAAGAAGTACAACTTGAATTTGATCTCCAGATGCAGCCTGAAGCATGGAAGGTGTAAAGCCATTACTTGTACCTTGAATCATAACAGGTTGTTGTGCTAGAGCGTGAAGCTCAAGCATCATTATCAAACCTAGCACTATGATCAGTTGTCTTGACATCGGATTTCAGAATACGAAATTACATGTTATCATTTGATAAATCAAAAAATGAATTGTTATCCGTGTGTTAAGATTGTGT
>DAINOB010000028.1:0-13634 GCA_036735585.1 Cytophagales bacterium
GCAACACCCAGTACGATATCTAAATTAAGGAACCGAAATAATCTCCACACCTATAAAAATAGAAAGACCCTCGGAATAAGAGGGTCTTTAATTTACATTTTGAAATCTAATTATCCATTGCTCAGGGCCTCAGCACCACCTACGATCTCTAAGATTTCCTTTGTGATGGCGGCCTGCCTACTCCTATTGTATGAAAGTCTTAGTTCTTTTAATAAGTCGCCTGCATTTTCTGTTGCCTTGTCCATAGCAGTCATTCTTGCGCCATGCTCAGAAGCATTGCTTTCAAGGATAGCTTTGTACAGTTGTACATTCAGGCTTTTGGGAATTAACTCCTCAAAAATCAATTGTTTGCTTGGCTCAAAAATGTAGTCGGATTCTGTATTTATTTGATCATGCTGCGATTCCGATACTTGTAAAGGAAGAAATTGGCTTACCCTCACCACTTGAGTGGCTACATTTTTAAACTCATTATACGCCACATAGACCTTATCATACTTTCCGGTTAAAAAACCTTGCATGACTGTCTGTGAAATGGATTTTGACTCGTTGAAGCTGAGTTTTGTAAAAATGCTTACAAAATTAGTGTCCGTATGAAAATCTCTCTTTGCAAAGTACTCGCCTCCTTTTTTCCCTAATGCCATCACATTCACTTTACCTGCTTTGAGCAAATCTGGGTGAGCTTCCTTTAAAAACAAATAAGCACCCTTAGATACATTGCTGTTAAATGCACCACATAGACCTCTATCAGATGATATAATAATCAAGAGAACAGAATTAATAGCCCTTTGCTTCATCCATACATTGTCGGCTTGCTCAGATACATTCTGATTGATATTGCCTAATATGCTATCTAGTTTCTGTGCATAGGGCCTCAATTGGATGATTGCATCTTGAGATTTACGCAGCTTGGCAGCAGAAACCATTTTCATGGCCTTGGTGATCTGCTGTGTAGAGATCACAGAGGTAATCCTGCTTCTGACTTCTTTTAATCCCGGCATCGTCCTGAATTAATTTGCGTATTTGCCTGATATACTCTTGGCTACCGACTTCAATACATCCGTAATGCTATCATCAATCTTGCCTTTGGCAATTTCTGCAAGCAAATCCTTGTGTTGAGCCTTTAAGATATCGGTAAGCTCTTTTTCAAATTCTCTTACTCTTGCAGGTGGCACATTGTCAATAGATCCTGTAGTAGATAAGTAAATAATCGCTACTTGAAGCTCTACCGGCACAGGTGAGTATTGAGGCTGCTTGAGTATTTCTTGGTTCCTTCTACCTCTCTCAATAATCAATTTAGTAGCAGCATCGAGATCAGATCCAAACTTAGCAAAAGCCTCAAGTTCTCTAAATTGAGCCTGATCGAGCTTAAGAGTTCCAGCCACTTTTTTCATGGATTTGATTTGAGCACTTCCCCCTACACGAGATACAGAAATACCCACATTGATCGCAGGTCTTATACCAGAGTTGAATAAGTTGGTTTCTAAGAAAATCTGACCATCTGTGATCGAAATTACGTTGGTGGGGATATAAGCAGAAACGTCTCCTGCTTGTGTTTCTATAATTGGCAAAGCCGTAAGTGAGCCTCCACCTTTTACTCTCCCTACCAAGGAAGGTGGGAGGTCATTCATTGCCTGTGCTAAACCATCATTAGCAATGATTTTAGCGGCTCTTTCTAATAGTCTGCTGTGGAGATAAAAAACATCACCTGGATACGCTTCTCTTCCTGGAGGTCTACGTAGAAGCAGTGATACTTCTCTATAGGCAACAGCTTGCTTTGACAAATCATCATACACTACAAGTGCAGGTCTACCGGTATCTCTAAAGAATTCGCCAATAGAAGCACCAGTAAAAGGTGCAAAAAATTGCATAGGTGCAGGATCCGCTGCCGATGCGGCCACAACTACTGTGTAAGGCATGGCTCCACCTTTTTCCAGAGCACTTACCACTTGAGCTACTGTACTCGCCTTTTGGCCTATAGCCACATAAATACAATAAACGGGCTGACCTTTTTCGTAAAATTCCTTCTGATTGATAATGGTATCAATTGTCACAGCAGTTTTACCCGTTTGTCTATCCCCAATGATCAATTCACGCTGACCTCTTCCGATTGGAATCATTGCATCAATCGCCTTAATACCCGTTTGCATGGGCTCGTTTACAGGCTGACGATAGATTACACCAGGTGCTTTGCGCTCAAGAGGCATTTCAAATAATTCCCCCGTGAGCGGACCTTTGCCATCAATAGGATTGCCAAGCGTATCTACTACTCTTCCAAGCATGCTCTCTCCTACTTTGATAGAAGCAATCTGCTTGGTTCTTTTTACAGTGTCGCCTTCTCTAATTCCTTTGGAGTCGCCAAACAATACGACACCCACATTGTCTTCCTCAAGATTAAGAACGAGACCTTTTAATCCATTCTCAAATTCGATCAACTCACCCGCTTGAACACTTAGTAGTCCATAAATTCTAGCCACGCCATCGCCTACTTGAAGCACCGTACCTACTTCTTCTAGTTCACTTGCGGACCTGGTGTTGGAGAGCTGTTCTCTTAATATTGCTGAAACCTCATCTGGTCTAATATCTGCCATGATAGTCTTATTTTTTTATTATACTTAAATTCCTTTTATGTAGGGATTGTATGAGAATTCTCTTCTCAATTCCACCAATGATTTTCTAACAGTTTTGTCAAGAACCTTGTCTTCAAGCCTTAACTGAAACCCACCTATCACAGATGGATCCACTTTTTCTACAAATTCTACTTCAGTCCCTGCTGCCTTTTTGGTAAGGTCTACAAGAAGACCACGTAGATGGTCGGTTAATGGCGTAGCTGTAACGATTACTGCTTTTTTAATGCCTTTCATTCTATTATGAAGCGCATGCACTTCGGTACTTATGGCAAAAAGATAGTTTTCACGCTTCTTTTTTCTCAATATGTCAAAGAAAGCCATTGTGATAGGATGAGCATCCTTCTCGAATATTCTCTTTATAACTTCAAACTTTTTCTCTCCGTTGATTACCGGACTGTTGAGCATTACTACAAAGTCTCGATTTTGGCGGCATACCCTTTCAAAGCTAAGCATGTCTTGGTGCACATGCTCAAGAGCATTCTTCTCCCTTGCGAGTTCTAATAATGATTTAGCGTATCTGGAGGCTACCTTATAGTCTTGCATAAGAGAGTCTAATTAAGACTTGTTTCTTTGATATAACGCTCAATGAGGTCTTGACTGGATTTATCATCGGTAAGCTTTGATCTCAAAATTTTCTCTGCTATCTCCAATGACAATTGCGCTACAAGATTCTTGAGTTCAGTTTTTGCCGCTTCCTTGTCTGTTTCAATAGATTGTCTTGCCGACTGAATAATAAGAGAAGCTTCATGGGAAGCTCTTTCACCAGCTTCTTGCCTTACTTGAGTAGCTGCCTGCATTGCTTCCTTTATGATCTTGTCTCTTTCTAATCTCGCTTCTTGAAGGAGTTTTTCATTCTCATTAGACATTTTCTGAATATCCTCTCTGGCTTTTTCAGCAGCCATAAGGGCGTTCTCAATAGATTTCTCTCTGTCCTTTACCGCTGAAAGCATGGGTTTCCAAGCATACTTAGTCAGCAGAAAAAGAAGAATGAGGAATACTAATGTAGTCCAAAATATAAGTCCAATACTAGGGGTTACTAATTCCATAACTACTTAAACAATTTCAATACTAAATAAATCAAGATTTGCAGCCACAGGCTATCCCCGCAGCTGCAAAAATTGTTGGGAGATTATCCCTTGATGATTGCTACAACGATTGCAAAAAGGGCAGCACCTTCAATAAGTGCAGCCGCAATAATCATTGCAGTTTGGATTTTGCCAGTAGCCTCAGGCTGACGTGCAATAGCTTCCATTGCAGATCCACCAATTCTACCGATACCAAGACCAGCACCTATTACAGCTAGTCCGGCTCCTATTACTCCTAATCCTGTCATAAAACGATCTATTTAAATTAATTGATTGAAATGCATTAATGATGATCATGATCTTCTACTGCCATGCCTATAAATAAGGCCGAAAGTAGTGTGAAGATGAAAGCTTGAAGTACAGCCACCAATAACTCGATGGTATTGATGAACAATACAAACCCAACAGAAACTGGTGCTATGAGCAAACTCTTGAAAATAAAGATCAGTGATATTAAACTTAAAATGATGATGTGACCTGCAGTGATGTTTGCAAATAATCGAATCATTAGAGCAAATGGCTTAGAAAGAACACCAATGATCTCTACAGGTATCATGATAGGGTAAAGCCAAACAGGCACGGGTGGCAGAAATATATGTTTCCAATAATATTTTTTGGCATACACGTTTGTAATCACCGCAGTAAACAAGGCAAGTGTTAAAGTGAAAGCAATGTTACCTGTAAGATTGGAGCTAAATGGGAAAAAAGGGATTAGTCCTATCAAGTTATTGATCCAAATGAAAAAGAATACGGTCAATAGGTAGGGCATGAATTTCATGTATTGCTTCTCACCAATATTTGGAATCGCAATCTCATCTCTGATATAAACTACAAGCGGTTCTACAAAGCCAGCCATTCCTTTAGGTACTCCACCGGTCTTTTTGATTGAATTAGCCACAGGCACAAAAATCGACATCAAAAACACCACCGACATCAACATTGAAAATACATTCTTGGTGATGGAGAAATCTAGTGGTTGAGCATTTGTAGGATGACCTTCCTTGTCAAGAGAGATACCATTATCATCTGCATAATACACTTTGCCATGGAATTTCACTAGTCTTAGGTCATTCATCTCTACAACATGCTTACCAGCATCATCATGGTGAAATGCACTGGAGAGGAAGCTTACAAGACCTTGATTGGTCCATAAAATAACTGGTAGTGGCATGCTGATACTGTTCTCCCCTTCGCCTAAAATGTGAAACTCATGCGCATCAGCCACATGGTGCATGATAAGTTCTTTGGGATCAAACTGACCTCCTTCTGATGATTCTGAAGCGAAACTTTGGGTGAATGATAAGGATGCTACTACTAAAAGAAAAGGGAAGATAAATGACTTCATTAACAAGATTAGTCGGCCTTCGTGCATAGTAGAAATAGATCCTTGAGGTACTCTTAAAAAGTGCTGCAAAGGTAGATATTATCTCTAAAAAAAAAATGTTGATTAAATATTTTGAGATGGGCAAAACCATGTTTACTAACTATTTGTTAATCAGCAATTTGACTGAAAATACTCCAAGAATTGCAAAATCTGTTAATCCCAATGAGCCTATAAAAATAGAAGCAGAATTGGAGCAGGCTGTGGCTATGGGAGGCAACAATAGAAGTGCCATACCAATGCTTAAAATAGCTAGCATTCCGCTATACAAAAATGCTATGCCTACCAGCTCAGGTTTCTTTTGTTTTAAGATAAAGAGCAAGAGTACCAAAAAGCCAAATATCACACCCACGAGCAAAATCAAAGTTTTTAAAGTAGACAATGATTCCAGGTTGCAGTCAGATAGTTGATATACAAAGTAACTGTATGAGCTAAAGTGAACAAATACAATACAAAGCAACCCAGCAACCAAACTCCAATTTTTAGGCATTAGGAATCCAAATGAATAGCCTCTTTTATAATAATATACAAAGCCGCAGCCACACCCGATAGAGATCCTAAAAGTGTGCCGAGTGGGAAATCAAAATTGAAATATTGGTCTACACGAACACCAACATAGGTAAGAAGGCCGATTACCGCAGCCATTTGAAAGGCAGCCCCTGATAGTCTTAACCATCTATTATATGGCTTTCTTGTTTTCTTGGACAAAGCCTTCGTCTTGTTTTAGATGGATTTCCTTTATCGCTGCGCCCATCTTACAAGTTCCATTAAAAGTAGCTCCTGGTTCAATAGAAAGCTTGTTGGTAATTATATCCCCAAAAATGACGCATGATGGCTTAAGTATCAGCAATTCACTTACTTCTACCTTGCCTTTAACATGGCCTGCAAACTCAGCATTTTGTGCCATTACATTGCCTTCAATCACAGAGCTTTCTCCTTGGGCCACTTTGGATTTACATTTTACATTTCCAATGATTTTTCCCTCCACGCGTAGATTCCCGTATGTTTCTATATCCCCGGTAATAGTAGTACCCTTGCCTATGGTGTTTGAGGCATTGCTTATTTCTACCAATTCCTTTTTAGTTTCTTTTCCGCTAAACATGTCTTTATCTATAAAAAATTAAAATGCAATGAACTCGGCTGGATTCAGTGGATTGCCATTGTACCACAATTCAAAGTGAAGATGTGGCCCTGTGCTCATTTCACCACTATCACCGATAATAGCTATGATATCACCAGCTTTTACAAAGTTACCAACTTTTTTCAAGAGCACTGAATTGTGCTTGTAAACTGTGATAAGGTTGCTTTTGTGCTGAATGGCAATCACATACCCAGAGTCATCGGTCCAGCTGCTCATCACTACTGTACCATCAGCTACAGACTTGATAGGTTCATTTTTCCCTGATGCCAAATCAATTCCATAATGCCCTTGTTTCATGTCAAATGCTGAGGTGACAATACTCCCTGACAATGGAGGGAAAAAAAGCATGCTCCCAAATTCATCCTTATATGCAAGAGAAACATTGAAGTTATACACCTGATCACTTGCCATTTCAAATTCGGCTCTAAATACTGAATCAATGTTTGAAACATAGTCCAAGTTGGCTTTCCCGGATTCGCTATCTTCAGATTTGATAGAGGATTTGGTTCCCGTACTTTGGGATTCTGCGTAGTCGGCCTTCATTAACCTTCGCATACTTTGAATAAACAAATCTTTTCTTCTTACATCACCTTCCAAAGAATCTATCTTAACGGATAGATTTAATAGCCTTTTTTGATTAAGAAGCTCTATGTCTGTTTCTGCAATTATCCTTTTCAGGAGCTTTTCTTTTACCACCAAAGTAGTTCCTACCATCACAGTCACCAATGAGAAAATAATGACAAGTAAAGTAGCGTTATTGAGATTGTAGGTTTGTTTATCCGCAAAGTTTTCTTCGCTCCTAACTATGATACTATACCTTCTGGTGAGCCAGTCCGTTATGGTTGCACGATTTTTCAACTATTGAGCCTTCTTGTGAGATGTAAAAATAAACGAATGCAATCGCAAGCCATAACTTTTTTAGTTTTACAGTATATTTCAGAAGGTCCTTGAAAGTCCTTACACCTATCTTGTTTCAACACCGTCATATCTTACTTTATTTAATTATAGCCTCATTAACGAGTATGCTTGGTGCATGCTCTGTAGAGAGGAATAATGTATTCAGCAAATCTTATCATAATACCACTGCCAGATACAACGGATACTTTCTGGCAAAGGAGAAAATGAAAGAATTGAAAAGGGAAGTGAAAAAGTCTCACATAGAGGATTACAATAAAACCCTTCCCATTTACTACCCGCTTAATGATAAGTCTACTTCATCAATCGCTCCAATGATTGAAGACATTATTAAAAAGGCATCCATTCCTATTCAGCGACATAAAAACAGCCGATGGATTGAAGAAAGCTACATTTTGATAGGTACAGCCCGTTACTATAAAAAAGACTTTAGCAATGCCATAGAGACTTTTAAATACATCAATACAGTAAGTAAAAACGACAAAGACAGACATGCCGCCTTGATACAATTGCTACTCACTTTTATCGAAGACGAACAGATGAACAATGCAACGGCCGTGGTTGACTATCTGAATCAGGAAAAGATAACCAGACGAAACCGTGCAAATTTCTATAAAGCTAAGGCATACTATTTTTTCTTAAGAGAGGATATTCCAAGAACCATCCTCAACCTTCGAAGATCTGTATACTACACCTGGAATGGCGATGAAAAGGCAAGACTACATTTTATCATTGGCCAATTGTATCAAGAAATTAACAAGCCAAATGCGGCCTATGTACACTACAAGCTTTGCCTTAGAAAAGGACCTCCTTATGAGTTGGGCTTTTTCGCAAAATTATACATGGCTCAAAATCTGGAAGAAGAGCGCTCGGGAGACACAAAAAAGATTTTGCGCAACTTTAAAAAGCTTTTGAAGGACCGCAAGAATCTCGAGTACAGGGATAAGATCTATTATGAGATGGCTAAGTTTGATTTGAAAAGAGACAATGTCACAGGTGCAATGAGGTACATCCGCCAATCATTGGACATCAGTTCTAATCCAGTTCAGAAAGGATATACTTATTTATTGGCAGGCAAAATAAGTTATGAAAGGCTTCGAGAGTTTGAGCAAGCCAAATATTTCTACGATAGTGCTGTAAGTACCTTAGACAAAACTCTGCCTGAATATCCCGATATAGTGAAGCGGCAAAAAGTCCTTGATGAGTTTGTCACACAGTTAAAAATTATCAGAAAAGAGGACAGTCTCCAGCGTATGGCCAATATGGATACTACTTCCTTAAACGCACTCATAGCCCAAAAAGTAGCAGAAGAAAAAGCAAAGCTTACCGCGCAAAGGGAACAAGAAAAGAAAGCAAAAGCCAATAGCAACGCATTTGGAGGCATTGGGGATATGATGATGGGTGGTGGCATTGGAGCCTCAGGAGGCAGTGGTGGCGCTGGGGGTTTTTATTTTTCAGATCCCTCAGCCATAAGCAGAGGCAAAAGTGACTTTGCTTTGCGGTGGGGCCAAAGACCTCTTGAAGATAATTGGAGGCGATTGAACAAAGAAAAAATTATCAACGATGATGTTGATTCACAAAATGATGGTGATGAAGGCTCTGATGAGGAAATGGATAGCAATGATAAACCAATACTCAGTGCAAAAGACGAGAAAGCCGCTTTTCAACAAGAATTGGAGAAGCTAGAAAAAACAGTTCGCAGCCAAATTCTAAAAGATATTCCCAATGATGAGAAGGCCTTGCAAGAATCAAATGACCGATTAAAAAAGGCATTATACACTATTGGTAAGATTTATGATCAAAAACTCAGAGAACCAGATAACGCCATATTACGGTTCGAGGAGCTAATCTCAAGATATCCAAACTATGAAAAAGAGGCTGAGGTACTCTATTACTTATATATCCTTTACGGAGCTAAAGGAAGCCCTAAAGCTGAACAATACAAAAGAATACTTTTAGAAAAGTACTTTAATACCAGCTACGCTCAAAAAGCCATAAACCCAAACTACACGGAAGAAAGCAGAGCCATCAATGATGTAGTAAGAAAACGGTACAGAGAAGCATACGAATTATACACCCAAGGTTTTTTCCAAAGGTCAGATTCTCTAGTTGCCCTTACCATGAACACCTTCAAAATCAATGATTACAACGACCGATTGGCGCTGCTCAGAATCATGAATTCTGCAAAAATCAAGGGGATTACTGAATATAAGTTGGAGCTCACTGCCTTCTTAGATGATTATAAGAATAGTGAACTTCAAAATCATGTAAAATCACTCATCAAAGCAGTAGACGACTATATGGAAGAAAGTGTAAGCGGTAAGAAAAAGGAGCAGCAAAAACAATCCATTTATTCTTTTGACAAAGACGCTAAGCATTTCAGCCTTATAGCTTATTCTTCCAAATCCATCAACATTGCAGGTCAAATCAATGGATTTGCCTCTTTCAACGACAAAAACTTCTCTACGGATAAGTTAAATGTGAGCCAAATGATCTTAAATGATGTTTACCTTCTGGTATTGGTGAAAGAATTTAAAAATAAAAATGAAGCCTTGGTATACCTAGATAAAGTGTCTGTCCTTGACTCACCAATACAAGGACTTAAAGACAGCGATTATAAATTGATGGTAATCTCTGCCGACAATTTTCTTATTTTGTTCAGGAACAAGCGACTAGACGAATATCTAGAGTTTTATAAAGCATTTTATTAAATCAATCCAATGCCAAAATTATATAAGTGGACTATCCTAGCATTATGGATATCTAGCTTGAGTTTTACATTATTTCTCTTAGGTTTTCTCTACGCTGTATCTATTAATTTATGGGGTTGGTTTGGAGAGATGCCTAGACTTACAAGCTTAGAAAACCCTAAAAGCGAGATAGCTTCTGAGCTCTATAGCGCAGACAATGTGCTTCTGGGGAAATATTTTAGAGAAAACCGAAGCACCATTGAATATGAGGAATTAAGTCCTAATCTGATCAATGCGCTTATAGCCACAGAAGATATTAGATTTGAAAAGCACTCAGGCATTGATCTCAGAGCCATGACAAGAGTGGCTACGGGGATTTTCTTTGGAAGTGAGAAAGGTGGAGGAAGCACCATTACGCAGCAATTGGCCAAAAACCTCTTTGATACACGAGGAGAACTTAATACAGGAAGTTTAAATTCAGTAAAGGGCCTCAGAACTTTAATCATAAAAACCAAAGAATGGTTATTGTCAATTAAGCTTGAAAGATCATATACCAAGCAGGAAATTATGGCGATGTACCTAAACACGGTAAGTTTTGGGAGCAATGCTGCTGGGATAAAAGTAGCCTCAGAGACATTTTTCAATAAACAACCAATCGCACTAACAGCAGAAGAAGCTGCGGTATTGGTTGGATTGCTCAAAGCACCCTCGCAATTCAGCCCAGTTTACAATCCAGAGCGATCGCTAACAAGAAGGAATACAGTGTTGTACCAGATGTACAAATACAATTACCTTAATGCAAAAGAGTTGGATAGTATAAAAAGTCTGCCGCTCACATTAGATTACAGCGTAGAAAGTCATAACGAAGGACGTGCTACCTACTTTCGATCTGTAATAAGAGACTACTTACTTAAATGGAGCGCTGAAAGAAACATTGACTTATTTTCAGATGGGCTGAAGATTTATACAACCATAGATTCCAGAATGCAGGCATATGCCGAACAAGCAGTAATGGAACATATGAAAGATCAACAATTCAAATTCTTTGAACATTGGGGAGGCAAAAACCCTTGGGTGGACGATGAATACAAGGAAATACCATTTTTTATTGAGCAAACTATCAAGAGAAGTGAGGCCTATCAGGAGTTAAAAGCAATCCATAATAACGACACGGTAAAGATTTATAAAGAGTTAAATACCGTGAGAAAGACAAAAGTCTTTTCTTGGCACGGTGAAATAGATACCACTTTATCTATCCTAGAGGAATTTAAATACTATAAAAAATTCCTTCGAGCTGGTTTTATGGCAATGGATCCGCACACTGGTCATATCAAGGCATGGGTTGGTGGAATTAACCATAAATACTTCAAGTTTGATCATGTGATGCAAGGCAAAAGGCAACCGGGATCTACATTCAAACCTTTTGTTTATGCCGCCTTTGTTGACAATGGCTATACTCCTTGTTTCGAGGTGGTAGATGCCCCTGTTAGTTTTGAAGTTCGGTACAACAAGGAAACCACCATATGGATTCCTCAGAATAGCGATGGAGTGTTTTCAGGTGAAAGGATGACCATTAGGCAGGCGCTCGGCAGATCCATCAATTCGGTGACTGCCGCCATCATGAAAAAAATGGGGCCTGAAACCATAGTTGATTATGCACATCGAATAGGAATCAAAAGCAAGCTAGAGCCTGTTCCTGCATTATGTCTGGGATCTAGTGATGTGAGCGTTTACGAACTTGTAGGAGCATACAGCACCTTTGCCAATGAAGGTGTTTGGACAGAACCCTTTTACATCTCAAGAATTGAGGATAAAAACGGTAACATCTTACAAGAATTTGTCCCTAACAAAGTAGAGGCCCTCAACGAAGAAACTGCTTATTTGATGATTCACATGCTTCGTGGTGCCACCACAGAAAGAAATGGAACTGCATTAGGATTGTATCGATGGGGACTACTGCAAGGAAATGAGATTGCAGCAAAAACAGGTACAACATCAAATTACTCTGATGGTTGGTTCATGGGAATTACAAAGGATCTTGTAGCAGGGGCATGGGTAGGAGGCGATGACAGAAGTATTCACTTTAGAGGAATGTCATTGGGTCAAGGAGCCAGAACCGCCATGCCTATTTGGGGGTTGTTTATGAAGAAAGTCTATGATGATCCTTCCTTGGGAATAACCAGGGGAGCGTTCAAAAGACCAAGAAAGCCACTTCCAGTTGAATTAGACTGCGAAAAGCATAGAAAAAATCAAAATATGCAAGACTCTTTAGGCAATCTAGATATTTATGTATTGCCCCAAAATCAGCAGCTTGACTTGAATGGAGAACTCTGAGATAATAAACTTTAGTGAGTTACCAATAAAAGACGTCATCAGAGAACTACCAGAGTCACCGGGTGTCTATCGATTCTATGACAGAAATAAAACAATACTATATGTAGGCAAAGCGAAAGATCTTAAAAAGAGGGTTGGGTCATACTTCACTAATAAATACACAGATAGGAAGACTGCAAGTATGGTGGCAAAAGTAAGGTATGTAAAATATACCTTGGTAAACTCTGAGACTGACGCTCTATTACTTGAAAATAATCTAATTAAGTCCGAGCAGCCTAAATACAACATCCTGCTTAGAGATGATAAGACCTTTCCATTCATTTGTCTTACAGATGATGAATTTCCCAAGATAATCACCACCAGAAAGCTTCATTCTGTAAAGGGAACATATTTTGGTCCTTTTGCCAGTGTTTCCGCTATGAAGACAATGGTGGAATTTCTAAGAAAAACATTTAACATCAGAACCTGCAATCTGCCTTTAACAGAAAAATCCATTGAGAAAGGCAAGTTCAGACTTTGTCTTGAGCATCATCTAGGTAATTGCCTTGCACCTTGTGAAGCACTGCAAACCAAAAATGACTACAATGCAGGAATAGCGCATGCAAGACTTATCTTAAAAGGCAATACACAACCTGTAAAACAGCAAATACTCCAAAGGATTCAAGATCATTCTACCAATCTTGAATTCGAAAAGGCGCTTTGGCTTAAAAAGAAATTAGATCGGTTAGAAAGACACCAATCAAAATCTGTAATTGCAAATCCTCAATTAGGCGAAATCGATGTTTTTACAATAAACAATGAGCCTGAAAAGGCATATTTGAACTACATCAAAATAAATCAAGGAACCATTATTCACACCGAAAATCTCAAAATCGACAAAAAACTAAATGAGACGGATGAAGATATTTTAAGCTTGATGATTCCTCAAATACGAGAAAAATACAGAAGTACTTCCGTGGAGGTTTTACTCAATGTAGACCTTAGTATATCACTTCCGGGAATAGAAATGAGTCAACCTAAGATTGGGGACAAAAAGAAGTTGGTAGACCTATCAATGAAAAACCTTCTCACGTTTAAAAACACATACCTATCAGATAAGAGTGAAAAGGAGAGCAAACATCCCGAGTCAATTATACAACTTCAATCCTACCTAAAATTAAATGAGCTGCCTCTACACATCGAATGCTTTGACAATTCAAATTTTCAAGGTTCCTCCCCTGTGGCCGCTATGGTATGTTTTAAAAAGGGATTGCCGTCCAAGAAAGAATATAGACACTACAACATCAAAACTGTCGTTGGACCAGATGACTTTTCCTCTATGAAAGAAATTGTTTCTAGAAGATACAGTCGAATGATCCAAGAAGCAGGGGCATTGCCAAACCTTATTGTAATTGATGGTGGTAAGGGACAGCTACATGCAGCCTGTGACGCACTAAATGATCTAGGGCTCTATGGGCAAAT
>DAINOB010000029.1:0-1172 GCA_036735585.1 Cytophagales bacterium
AATAAAGCAAGGCGAGCGGGCGGCATCGTTGGTCGTTGCGGGTATAGTCTATCACGGCCTGGGCTTTGGCCTTATGTTCTGATTTTCGTGCTTTAAGGTACTTTTCGTTTAGAGGCAATTCTTCTGGCAAGTAGCGGCCTGTCAGGTATAAAATCATGGGAAGCTCATTCACAGGATGATACTCCAGCACACCCTCTTGGTGCAATTGCATAAGCCGATCTGAAATGGCTTTTCTGGATTGCTTATACTTCAGTGCCATATCGTCCTCATCTATATATACCATCCCCGAAAACATCTCGCCCCCATACAGCCTCATCATGAATCGAATGAACATGCCTGCTTCTTCATACTTTACCTGATACTCATAAAGTTTGGTGGCATCGAGGAGCATGGTCACCCTGCTTTTTACCCCTTGGGGTTCTATCCATTGTATATGCCCGCTCTCTTCCAGTTTTTTGATGGCCACATACACTTCAGCGGCTTTGTATTTGAATCTTTTGGCAAAATCATCCATTTTAAAAGGGAAGGTGGCCTGTTCACCGCTCCCCACCGCCAGCTGGAAGTAGGAGGACAAATGCCCATATACCTGTCGAATAAGAGCTGAAGGAGGATGGGCTTTCTCTACCTTTTCTGCCAAATCTGATAGGTCATTTTTTGTCCACAGGAGCACGGCAAAGGCTTTCTTCTCATCACGCCCCGCTCTACCTGCTTCTTGATAATAGGCTTCTAGGCTTTCGGGAAGGCCGATATGAATCACCAATCGCACGTTGGATTTATCGATACCCATTCCAAAGGCATTGGTGGCTACCATTACCCTTATTTTGTCCTGAATCCACCGTGCCTGACGCTCATCACGATCCTTGGGGCTGAGCCCAGCATGATAGGCGGAAGCTGAAACTCCTGAACGCTCAAGCCATGAAGCAAGTGCTTCTGTTTCTTTTCGCGACCGCACATACACTATGGCGGTTCCAGCGATCTTATTTAGCATTTTTAAAATCCTGCCGCGGGTATCTTCTTCACAAAGGGCAGAGTATGAAAGATTGGCTCTGGCAAAACTTTTGACAAAAAGAGTCCTACCCTTAAAAAGCAGCTTATCCATAATATCCTCACGTACTGCGGGCGTGGCTGTAGCCGTCAGGGCAATGACCGGCACTTGCGGTAAAAACTCTCTA
>DAINOB010000029.1:1182-13609 GCA_036735585.1 Cytophagales bacterium
GTAAATAAGGCGGTCGAAAATCATAGCCCCACTGTGAAATACAATGTGCTTCATCTACTGCCAATAAGCCTATTTTCATTCGGGTAAGTCGCTCCTGGAACAGGGCTGTTTTAAGCCGCTCGGGGCTGAGGTACAGAAACTTGGTATTTCCAAAGATGCAATTGTCCAGTGCTATGTCCATTTCTCTAAAGCTCATGCCGCTGTACAGTCCTTGGGCACTGATGCCCCGTTGGCGCAATTGCTGCACTTGATCTTTCATGAGAGCAATCAGGGGGCTGATCACCAAACAAATACCCTCCAAAGCCAAAGCCGGCACTTGAAAACAAACCGATTTTCCTCCACCAGTAGGCAAAAGTGCCAAAGTGTCCTTGCCAGCCAATACGCTATTCACAATATCTTCTTGGAGGGGTCGAAACTCAGCATAGCCCCAATACTGCTTGAGTATCTCCAGCGGATGCAGCGCACTCATGGCAAGGGTGACTCCGGCAGGACTATTTCCTGAATAACGTCCTCATCTTCTTCTTCGGGAGGCAGGGTATCAGAGAGTATCAATTGGCTACGGGCAGGGCCAGAAAGCACCACATTGGGTTGCAATCCTATGGTATCCTGATCGGTAATCAAATTTCTACGGAGCATAATAGTACTGAGCAAACGATAATACCCACTTAAATATGGTTTGAGGTGGCCTTGCCCATCGAATGAATATCTAAAGCTTTTAGGGCGGGGCACGATGCTGCTGAGGTAAATGCTTTCTTGCAAACTGAGCTCAGAGGGTCTTTTGTTAAAATAAAATTGCGAAGCCTCTCCAATTCCATACACGTTAGGAGCCCACTCGATGATATTTAAGTAGACTTCAAACATACGGTGTTTGCTCACCAGCCTGTTAGACTCAATCAACCATACCAGCAGAGTTTCTTCAAGTTTTCGAGCGATGGTTTTTTTTCTGTTTAAAAACACGTTTTTCACCAATTGCATAGTGATGGTGCTTCCTCCACGTACAAACCGCCCTGCTTTGAGGTTGGTGATGATGGATTTTCTAAAAGCATCTTCATTGAATCCCCTGTGATGATAAAAAGATGCATCTTCTGCGGTAAGAATACTATTTCTCAAGAAAGGGCTAATATTTCCCAAGGGACTAAAGGCTGGGTTTTCTTCCCCCACCCATACTTTACGGTAAGGATAGTCCTGTGTGCTGTATTCAAATGATGAATATAGTTTAGGGATATATGCCTTTCCGTACTGTTTGATCTTAAAATTTTTGGAAGAAAGTGAGGAAATAAATTTAACAGAATCAGGTTTGGCCATGTCGATATCCAAGTACAGCCTGTAGCTAAGAGCCCCCTCCGCTTGCAATCCCTTTACAGAGGCAAACAAACCATTAGGAAGCGCTTGAAAAAATGTGTCGGCTGCAGTGAAGGCATTGGAAACCTTCATACTCAGTCTAGGCTTAGAAGAAACCCTCAAAGCAGCCTGCATAGCAATAGGAAGCCCATTGATCGTACATGTGGTACCACTATCAACCCGTAACACTCTTCCTGCCAATTGGCCACTGTAGTTCATCGATAGCTCTCGAATTTCTACCGTGTCCCCGCTGATGCGGTCATGATGCATCGCCAGATTGAACCCTTTCCATGATCCCTCTGTGAGCAATTTGCTTTTGGAGTACTCCGTTTTACGCAAATGAAATTGTAGCGAGTCAAAAGCCAAGTGCAGTCCACTTACCTGCTTGATGAGTGGGCTTACCAATTTTTTACCCTCAGGATGAACCAAATCCACATGTATCCCCCGATTTTCACGATCAATACTGCCATGGATCGCAATGGTTTGTGAAAGCCCTCTTTCTGCAATGCTGATATCTCCCTCGATCGTATCCTGAATGATACTTATGTCTGAAAAGTCAAAACGGGCCAATACCCCAAAACCATCGATGTAGCACTTGGTTTGAGCCACCTCCATGTGTTCTGGCAGTGCATCAAAGGCTATGCGCAGAAGTCTATTGGCTATCTCTCCAAGGTCACTTCGGGTAGTACTGTCCTTGCTTGCCACAGTATCTTTTCGGCTGGTGAGCAAAGGCAAAAAGTTCGAGCCTAGGCTATCGGCTTGAAAAACTATATCCGCGCCTTTAATTGTCAGCTCATCGATTTTCAATCGTTTTTCGAGCAAAGGCAGCAGCTCAATGCCAATTTGGAAATCTTTGCACTTGAATAAAGGCGTTTCCTCTTTGATACCCAAAGACAACTCATTAAAAACGATAGTGCTCCATCCTATTACTTCAAAACTCTGGTAGCTAAAGGAAACATTCTTTGATTGATCGAGACGTTGGGTAATCTTCTTCAGGACATACTCAGCCACAAAAGGTCTTGCAAACCAAGAAGCACTGGTTAAAAGGACCAGTACAAGCAGAAAAAGCAAAATATTAACCAGCGCTTTCCTCATGGATGTTCATACAAATGGCCCTCTCTCATATACAAAGTTCGGTCACAAAGAGCAGCCAAATCCGGGTTATGAGTCACGGTAATGATGGTTTGTTGAAATTCTTTCTTTAGATCTGAAAGCAATCGATGCAAACTCTCCGCATTGGCCACATCGAGGTTACCTGTTGGTTCATCTGCAAGCAAAATTGCCGGTTTATTGATCACCGCTCTTGCCACTGCCGTGCGCTGCTGTTCTCCCCCTGATAGTTGAGAAGGTTTGTTTTCCAGCACATGATCTATTCCTAGAAGAACTGCCAATTCTCTGGCACTTTTTTCAGCTTCAGCGGGTTTGATGCCTGCAATAAGGGCAGGGATGATCATGTTTTCCAAGGCATTGAATTCTGGCAGTAGGTTATGATTTTGGAACACAAAGCCAATATTTTTATTCCTGAAAGTAGCCAGGTGATTCCCTTTTAAAGTATTTACATTGATTGAGTTTAGCCAAAGTTCTCCCGTATCTGCGGTATCTAGTGTACCCAAAATGTGTAATAAGGTGCTTTTACCTGCGCCCGAAGATCCCATGATAGCCACCATTTCTCCTTTGCATACTTCCATGCTGGCATTTTTGAGCACTTGGCGCTCTTGGTAAGATTTGCTAATGTTTTTTGCCTTCAACATAGATTTTAGGTGTTTAAAGGCTTTTTAAATAAGGGGTATTTCTTGTCCATGTCAGAATCCATTCCCAATAATAGAAAGGTATCTTTGAAATATAAGGTGCTATGTCTTACTTTCGTGCGTCCAAAATATCATTCAAATGAATATTCACGAATACCAAGCAAAAGAAATTCTGAGAAATTACGGAGTAAAGATTCAGGAAGGTACAGTAGCAGAAACTCCCGAAGCAGCAGAAGCAGCAGCCAAAGAACTTAATGCAAAAACAGGTACCACTTGGTATGTGATCAAAGCGCAAATTCACGCAGGAGGTAGAGGAAAAGGTAAAATCAAGGAAACAGGATCAAACGGGGTGGTATTGGCCAAAAAACTGGAAGATGTGGCCCCTAAAGCCAAGGATATTCTAAATGGCACTTTGGTCACTCATCAGACAGGGCCAGAAGGCAAAGTAGTAAACAAGATCTTGATCGCTCAAGACGTTTATTATCCTGGAGCCTCAGAGCCAAAGGAATTTTACATCTCTATTTTATTGGACAGGGCAAAAGCTTGCAACGTAATTATGGCAAGTACTGAAGGTGGAATGGATATAGAAGAGGTAGCAGAACATCATCCAGAGAAGATTATCAAGGAGTGGATAGACCCTGCTACGGGTTTACAACCTTTTCAGGCGCGCAAAGTGGCTTTTGCCTTGGGTTTGAGCGGCAATGCCTTCAAAGAAATGGTTTCTTTCATTGCCTCCTTGTACAATGCCTATGTAGATATCGATGCGTCTATGTTTGAAATCAATCCAGTATTGAAAACATCAGATGACAAAATATTGGCTGTAGATGCCAAAGTGAATATTGATGACAATGCCCTGTATCGCCACAAAGCCATTGCAGACATGCGTGATATCCACGAAGAGGATCCCTTGGAAGTAGAAGCATCGGCCTCAAATCTTAATTATGTGAAATTAGATGGCAATGTGGGTTGCATGGTGAATGGTGCCGGATTGGCTATGGCTACCATGGATATGATCAAGCTATCCGGTGGTGAGCCTGCCAACTTCCTGGATGTAGGAGGTGGAGCCAATGCAACTACGGTGGAGGCTGGATTTAGAATCATCCTAAAAGATCCAAACGTAAAAGCAATCCTGATCAACATCTTTGGGGGAATTGTACGTTGCGATCGTGTGGCGAATGGCGTAGTTGAAGCTTATAAAAACATAGGGGATATCAATGTTCCCATCATCGTGAGGTTGCAAGGAACGAACGCTGAAGAAGGTGCCCGCATCATCAATGAGTCTGGACTTAAGGTAAAATCTGCGGTAGTATTGAAAGATGCTGCTCGCTTGGTAGCCGAAGCCATGGCCTAATTTCAAAAATATCCAGAAACCATATAAATCCCATTTGCTATGATCATGCTCTATTTGTGTATCGCGCTGTTTGTTTTGGCAATTTTATCCCCCTTTATTTTTCCAAACAAAAAAACCAGCAAGCACAGCAAAGACTGGAACGAATAAAAAGGCAGAATTGACTTTCTAGAAGTTAGTTTACTCTTTCCATTACCAATACTTTATGCTCACCTTTCTGTAAGGTGCAAGCAGCTAAGTACGTGCTTCCGCCTTCTCTCATTTTCCAGCGATTAAGAAGGTTATCTGCTTTTTCGGGGTAATTTCGAGTAAGTACCATGGCTTTTTTCTCTGGCACTGCCTCCATAATTTCCGAAGGCTTTGGATTAATTACTGATCTTAGCAAAAATGCCCGTCCCGGAAAATTCTCAATCAGTTTTTCAGAAGTATACAAATGGGTGTGCAGGTGCAACTTATATACACTCTCTAGTTGCAAAGGCCAAGCATAGGCACCAAGTTTCATAAAAGCAGGATGCAGATCGTAAATATATCGTAAAGGCTTTTCGGTTCTTAACTCGATATTCTCTATAGATTCGGGCGTGAAACTATAATGAAAGCCTTGCTCTTGAAGTTCTACGGCATGAAAAGTTGTGGAAACGAATTCTTGGCTTGGTTTAAAATGCAGCAGTATTTCTTTGCATTCTCGCTTTACTGCCAATACATACACCTCACTGCAAAAGGGAAAGAGTGAAAGAAGCTCAGGAATGCTGTCCATGGGTGAAAGCTTTAACAGTACCTGCTTTCCATTTTTCACAGCTTCCTTTACAATTTTTATGGGATTGGGTTCATAATTTTCCAGTCCTGAAACTCTCTTTCCACTGAGCATATCTCTTCTTGAAGGGTCAAGAAATAGACTATCCGGTGGAGGACTGAGTGAAGCCCATTCAGAAGCCTCGCTATTATGACATTGGATGTGGTGCATTCCCAACTGACCAAAATTGTTTTTTGCCAATTCTACAAGATCTTCTCGTGTTTCCAGGTAGTGTCCTTGCGAATAATGCTCCGAAAATGCCCATGTATCTACCCCTGTGCCACCCGTAAGATCTGCAATACAAGTTCCTTGTAAAATTTTGGCTTTGAATTGTGCCGTAGCTGAAGATGAAGCCTGCTCGAGGTATTTACTTTCAGGTAAAACCAAACCTAGTGAAGCATACCATTCGGGTATTTTGGTTTTAATCTTTTGTAGAGATTTGATTTGATCGGCAATAAGTGTGTGCGGCAATCCAAGCTTTCTGGCTGCAAGTGCAGCCAAGTCTGGAGCCATTTCTCGGTGTTTTAGAATAAATGCTGCTACTTCTTCAGAAAGCGGCAATTCAAGCATGCACGAGTCCTTGTTTGATGAGGTATTCTGCGATTTGCACTGCATTGGTAGCGGCTCCTTTTCTAAGATTGTCGGCCACAATCCATAGATTCAGGGTATTGGCTTGACTTTCATCTTTCCTGATTCTGCCCACAAACACCTCATCTTTTCCTGCGGAGTGAATGGGCATAGGATATTCATTGTCCTCAGGATGGTCCACCACTTTGATCCCCGAAGCTTTTGATAATATCTTCCTGGCTTCATCAGGGCTTACTTCTGCGTTAAATTCTACATTCACGGATTCTGAGTGGCCACCCAAAACTGGGATTCTGACCGCAGTGGCGGTGATGCCCAATTGTGGCAGTTGCATGATTTTTCGTGTTTCATACACCATTTTCATCTCTTCTCGGCTGTAGCCATTGGGCATAAATACATCAATGTGGGGAATGATGTTGAGATCGATTTGGTAAGGATAGGCTCTTTCACACTCAATACCGGCACGTTCATTTTGCAATTGTTTTACAGCTTTTATACCCGTTCCTGTCACAGATTGGTAGGTACTTACCACTACCCTTTTGAGTCCAAAGCCTTGATGAAGCGGATGCAGCACCATCACCATTTGTATGGTAGAGCAGTTGGGGTTGGCAATGATTTTTTGATCGGCATTGATGGTATGTGCATTGATTTCTGGAACTACCAGTGGCACAGTTTCATCCATACGCCATGCAGAGGAATTGTCAATGACAAAACATCCTTGTGCTGCAAACTTTGGAGCATAGGCCTTCGAGGGATCACTGCCTGCAGAGAATATGGCTATATCAGGTTTCTGAAGCAATGCTTCATCTGCACCCGTTACCAAATAATCCTTTCCTTTAAATTTTATTGGCTTACCCAAGGTGCGCTGTGAAGCTACAGGTATAAAATCCGTAATAGGTAGATTTCGCTCTTCCAACACCCTGATGAGTTCACAACCCACAAGGCCTGTGGCGCCAAAAAGACAAAACTTCATGATTTCTTAAACTTGAATAGTTGTATGCTTAAACGGAATGTCCGTAGTTTCGAGCAATGAATAAACTCTTTTTGTTAACTGCAATCATTCTCTGTGCAAACTTAAAACTAAATGCACAGGTTTTTGACGATTTTAGTGATGGAGATTTCACCAATAACCCTACCTGGATTGGAGACAGCAGCAGTTGGACAATCATAAACGAAGAACTTCGCTCCAATGATACATTGACCAATCGAAGTTTTGTTTTGGCCACTCCCAATTCGCTGATAAACAACACAGAGTGGAGATGTAAATTAAGACTGTTGTTCTCCACCTCGGGAGCCAATTATGTTGACATTTTTGTGGTAGCAGATACTTCTGCCCTAGCTTCCACCACTGTCAATGGCTATTTTGTGCGGGTTGGAGGAACCCCAGATGAAATCAGTTTATTCAAAAAAACTGGCAGCACTTCGGTAAAAATCATTGACGGCATAGATGGGAGATCACAATTTAGCACCAGCAACAATACGATTTTAATCAACCTTACCAGAAGTAGTTCCGGCCTATGGACCCTTAGGAGCGATAACAATGACGGGCAAGGATGGGTAACTGAGGGAGATACTGTAGATTTTGGCTTTACTTCCACTTCTTGGTTTGGCTTTTTGGTAAGACAATCTACTGCAAGCTTTTTCCTAAAGCACTTTATTGACGATGTATCAGTCGGACCCATCCCCGTGGATTCGATTGCGCCTTTTGTTCAAAATATTACTGTCCCAAACGACAGCACTGTTTTGGTCAACTTCAGTGAGGCGGTGCAACTCAATGGCAACTACACGCTGACACCCGGAGGTGTTGTTCCCAGTTCCAGAGCTTTGGCAGGTGTGGGCATCGTTGATCTTCGCTTTGCAGCACCATTTACGCCTGGTCAGCCCTACACTATAAGCATCAGTGGCGTGAGCGATATAGCGGGAAATCCCATGGATTCTGCCCAGTCTTTTTCATTTACATGGACACCGCCCTTTGTGCCGGGCTTTAAAGATTTGGTAATCAATGAAATCTTAGCAGACCCTACACCCGTTGTGGGCCTACCGAATGCAGAGTTTGTAGAAATTTACAATCCAACCTCACAAAGCATTGATCTTCAAGGCTATAGATTTAGCGATCCTGGAGCTACGGGAGTGATCGGCAGCAGTTTTAGCTTAGGGCCTCAGTCCTATGTTATTCTATGTCCGAGCAGTGCGGTAGCTCAATTTCAGACTTTTGGAAATGTGATAGGATTAAGTCCTTGGCCTACATTGAATAACGACAGAGATAGTTTGTGGCTTAGACGGCCTGATGGCACCTTAATAGATGAAGTAGCTTACAGCAATACTTGGTATGCCAGCAGCGTAAAAAGAGATGGTGGTTGGAGTCTTGAATTGATCAATCCTTTTACTCCATGTTCTGAATCGAATAATTGGGCTGAATCAGTCAACAGCACCGGAGGCACTCCTGGAAGTCAAAATTCAGTGTTCAACACTGCCCCTGATACTACACCACCACAAGTGGCGCAGGCAGCCTTACAAACAGTAGTGAATCTTACGATTTCGTTTTCTGAGCCGTTAGATACGGCCTTACTCGGTTCAGGTTTGATCACAATCAACGGTGTGAATGCACTATCTGTTCAACTGGCATCGGGTAGTAAAAGCAATCTTCAAGTGATTCCCCCGGCATTTGTGCAAGCAGGTCAACTGTACGGTTTGGAAATATCTAATTTCAGAGATTGTAGTGGCAATCTTATGATACCCTTTGCCTCTCAGGTTGGGATTGGTGAGCTGCCTTTAGCAGGGGATATTATTTTCACAGAAATTATGGCAGATGAAAGTCCACAGGTGGGGCAGCCGCTTTCAGAATACATAGAATTACACAACCGAAGTTCAAAAATTCTAGAACTTGGTGGGGTACAGTTGGCGGATCAAAGTGTTCAACGCGCTTTGCCTTCAGCCTTGCTGCTGCCAGATTCTTTTGTGGTGCTTATTCCTTCCGGAAACACCGCGCTTTTTGCACAAACTACGTACAAGAAGCTTTCACCACAATCATGGATCTCTCTAACGAATTCGGGCAAAGAGCTACGACTAATCAATCAATTGAGCGATGAAATAGATAAAGTGGTGTATGCAGATACTTGGTACGGTGACCCCGTGAAAAAAGATGGCGGTTGGAGTCTGGAATTGATCAATCCTACCTTGCCTTGCAGTGGGAGTTTTAATTGGACAGCCTCCAATGACCCAAGCGGAGGCACACCTGGAGCTCTAAATAGCGTATGGAACACAGAAGCAGATACCGTAAAGCCAAGTTTGCTAGAAGCGGGAGTCTTTGGCAGCAATGGAGTTGAGCTTTTTCTATCAGAGCCTATTGGTTCCAATTTTGTCAATACGATAGTCATCCAAGCCAATCCTTCTTTAGGAAGCTATGCAGTGAGTCTTGATCCCAATTCAAATGAAAAATTAATCATCCAATTTTCAGACAGCTTGGTACAGGGCATTATTTACAACTTGGTCGTTGCAGGAGTTGCCGATTGCTCTGGGAATGTGGCTGACTCCATTGCATTGAGTGTGGGAATTGGCGAATCTCCAAAATTTCACGACCTGATCATCACAGAAATTTTTGCGGATGAAACGCCACAAATAGGTTTACCCAATGGAGAATTTGTAGAGATCAAAAACAATAGCAATACTCTCATTAATACTTCTGGCTGTGTATTTACGGATGGATCATCCTTTGGTCGATTGCAGGTGGCCACGTTGTTGCCCGGAGAGCGCGTTATCCTTTGCCCTAGTGCCAGAGTACCTGACTTTAGAGCACTTACCAATGCCCGAGTCTTTGGATTGTCATCTTGGCCCTCCTTGACCAATGCAGGAAAAACGATTTACCTTTTGGGTGATGAAGGTCAACTGCTCCACGTGGTAAATTACAGCGACACTTGGTACAACGATGCCGTAAAAAAAGATGGAGGATGGACCTTGGAAATGATTGACGAAAGCTTTCCCTGTGTTGGATTAGCGAATTGGTCTGCCTCTATAGACCCTAGAGGTGGAACGCCAGGAGCTGTAAACTCCGTTAGAAATACGAATCCCGACCTGCGCCCACCTTCCCTGCTAAGAGGAGACGTAGTTTCCTCAAAAAGCATTCAATTGTCATTCGATGAAATTCTGGATAGCATTTCTGCTAGGCAAGCTTCCATAATTCTTTCCACAGAGCAAGGAACTGCCCTTGGGGTGGCAGGTATTGAAAGCACATGGCCCTTAAAAACTAGTTTTATCATACAGCTCGCGGATAGTTTGGCCATAAAAAACAACTACTTGCTTAGCGTATCGGGACTTAAAGACTGTGCAGGAAATGCTGCGCCAACTCTGGAAATATCTGTAGTAGTACCGGAGCAAGCTTTGAAAGGCGATTTGGTGATCAATGAAGTATTATTTAATCCTCCCACAGGTGGAAGAGATTTTGTGGAGATTTATAACCGATCTGAAAAGCCCATCAATTTACAAAATTGGTCCTTGGCTAATGTGCAAGAAGACACTCTGGCTAACTTTAGAACTGCAACCACGCAGCCCTACATTTTAAGACCCAAGCAATTTGCCACACTCACCACTAGTGGTCAATTGGTACAAAGAGACTATCCTGCTTTCAGGATTGAAACTCTAATAGAAATGAGCTCGCTTCCAAGCTACAACAATGACGCAGGGACGGTGGTCCTGATCAATAACTTGGCAGAAGTCATGGACAGTTTCCCCTATACCGAAGATATGCACTTCCGACTGCTCGATGATGTCAAAGGGTTTTCATTAGAAAAAATAAACTTTGATAGACCATCTTTCCGATCAGATAGTTGGAAATCAGCATCTTCTAGCATAAGAGCTACACCAGGGTATCAAAATTCTCAATTTACCTTATTAGAGGGTACTTCGGGTGAGGTTGCCATTTCTCCGCCTAGTTTTACCCCCGATGGCGATGGGGTAAGAGATCTTTGCATCATATCGTATCAATTTGGCAGCGCAGGGAATGTAGCCAACATCACCATTTTTGACCAACAAGGTCGAGAAATGAAAGTGATTGAGAGAAGCGCATTGCTGGGCACCTCAGGTGAGTTTTTCTGGGATGGCACCACCGAATCAGGCGAAAAGGCAAGGGTAGGGACTTATTTGATATTGTTTGAGGTGTTTGACTTGAATGGAAATACTCAGACATTTAAAAAGACCACAGCTCTGGGTGCAATATTCAGGTGATAAATTCAATTATATTTGCAATTGTCTCCAGCAGACATTTCACCCTAATTAGCGGCATCTATGAGTCAGGAAGCAAAAGTAAGGTACAATGAATCAGAATTGAAAGAGTTTGAGGAGTTGATTGTAGCCAAGCTAGACATTGCAAAAAAAGAGCTTAATTACATAAAAGAGCAACTAAGCAAGAAGAACGACACAGGTACTGATGCTACTTCGGTATCCATCAAGGTGTTGGAAGACGGTGCCGATACTGCAGAAAAGGAAAATTTAAGTCAATTGGCCGCGCGTCAACAGAAGTTTATCACTCAGCTGGACAATGCTTTGATTAGAATTAAGAATGGTACTTATGGAGTTTGCATTGATTCGGGAGTATTAATTCCTAAAGAACGATTAAGAGCCGTACCCCATACACAACATTCTATTGAGGCTAAGCTGAAAAAAGGCTAAATGAGTTATCTCAGAAGGCATATAGAAGCCTTGATATTTTGTTCGCCCGAACCCATTTCATTGGAGGAAATCTTGGAGTGTATCACAGAAATGTTTGATGCGGAAGTACCCGAACATGATGTGCTTGAAGCTATAGGCGATATTGAAGCGAGCTATCAAAGTGAAGAAGCTGTTTTCGCACTTTATAGATTGGGAGGAGGTTTCCAGTTTTTGACCAAACCCGCTTATCAGAGCAGCATCAGCATACTTCTAAAACAAAAGTCAAAAAAGAAACTTTCAAACTCAGCACTCGAAACCCTTTCCATCATTGCATACAAACAACCCGTGAGTAAAATAGAGGTAGAGCAAATTAGAGGAGTGAATTGCGATTACGCAGTACAGAGACTTTTGGAAAAAGAATTGGTAGAAATCAAAGGAAAATCAGAGTCGGTTGGCAGACCCTTAATCTATGGAACCACGCCCAAGTTTTTAGAATATTTTGGTATCAACTCTCTTACAGAGCTACCTCAACCTAAAGATATTCTGGAGGATAATCCTCTAGAAATGAATGAATAAGCATTCATAATTTATAAGACACACACAAATACAGTAGTGATACTGCAAACTCATGGAAGAATCCGATAAAAAAAGAAGTAGAAAAAGAGTAGATAAAAAGCCTAGTGGCTCCAGAAGTGCCAAAAGCACAACAAGTTTTCGTATAGACCCCGATAAGGTGAAGGCTTATAAAAGCCGCAGAACCGAAATAGAAAAAGAATTGGGAATTGAGCCTAAATATGCTCCCAAAAAACCTTTTGCCGATAAAAGAGAGTCTGTAGAGCGAAAAGAATCAGGATTTAAAAAAGATACCGGTTTCAAAAGAGAAGGTGAGTTCAAGAAACCTGGTGGATTTAGTAAACCAGACGGTTTCAAGAAAGAAGGTGGATTTAAGAGAGAAGGCACATTCAAAAGAGC
>DAINOB010000030.1:0-13519 GCA_036735585.1 Cytophagales bacterium
GCAAATTTTGATGGACATGCCATTGGAGGGCTTAGTGTTGGCGAGCCTGCTGAAGATATGTATGCCATGACAGACTTGGTCACCGATATTTTGCCTGCTAACAAACCTAGATACCTTATGGGAGTGGGTACACCTGCAAATTTATTGGAGTGTATTGCCCGTGGAATCGATATGTTTGATTGCGTGATGCCTACTAGAAATGCTCGAAATGGAATGCTTTTTACTACCAAGGGCATTATCAACATGCGCAATGAAAAATGGAAACACGATTTAAGCCCCTTAGATGATGGGCTGGACAATGATGTAAGCAAAAACTACAGTAAAGCCTATTTAAGACATCTGCTAGTTTCTAATGAAATACTCGGAGCTATGCTGGCCACTACCCACAATCTAAGCTTTTACCTTTGGCTAGTAGGCAAGGCCAGAACACATATACTCAAAGGAGATTTTCACAGTTGGAGAGAGGAAACAGTACCTCTTATTTCTAAACGCATTATTTAAAATGCCACTTCAACCTAAAATACTCGACCGATACATTTTCAAAAAGTTGATCACTACCTATTTGTTTGTGGTGGTAATTCTACTGGCTATTCTTTGTGTGATAGAGTTCACTGAACGCAATGGAGACTTTATCAAAAACAACGCCCCGGGTAATGAAATCCTAGATTACTTTATCAGCTACCTGCCCTATTGGGCAAATCAACTGAGTCCCTTGATGATATTCATATCAGCGGTGTTTGTAACCTCACGTATGGCAAGCCATACAGAAGTGGTTGCTATTCTCAGCAGTGGTGTCAGTTTTATTCGTTTTATGTTACCTTTTGTCGTTGGAGCTTCTGTAATCGCCATTCTTATTTATTACTTAGTAGGTTGGGTAATTCCCAACACAAATATTACCCGTATTGAGTTTGAACGAAAATATGTGAAGCAACCCTATTATTTTGAGGGGAGAAATGTTCATTTACGTATTGCTCCCAATACATTTGCTTACTTAGAAAGCTACAGCAACACTGTAAAATCTGGCTATCGCTTTACACTAGAAACACTGGAAGGGACTGAAATGAAATCAAAATTAAGCGCCAATAGAATAACATGGAATGAGGAAAACCAAAACTGGCGACTTGATGGATGTGTCATTCGTAGTGTTGGAGATAGCAGCGAACAGTTTTATTATGTTCCATCATTGGATACTTCCATCAACTTATTACCAAAGGATTTTGAGAACGAATACAAGCTCAATGAAATGCTAACCAATAAAGGCTTGGAGGAGAAGATTAGTGAAATGAAGCTACGGGGCACGGACGGAATTGAGCTTTATATTATTGAAAGGTATGAACGAGATGCCTATCCTTTTGCCATCCTGATTTTGACAATTATTGGTGTAGTGGTATCAGCCAAGAAAGTTCGTGGAGGTGCAAGCCTCCAAATCGCCTTAGGCTTTGTGTTGGCGTTTATTTACATTTTCTTCGTGATGGTAAGCAAGAGTGTGGCAATGGCTGGTGACCTTCCTCCTTTGTTGGCCGTGTGGCTCCCAAACTTACTTTTTGCGAGTATTGGAGTAGTGCTTTTTAATACTATCCCACGATGACATTGGTTGATAGGCAAACCCTTAGGGACTATGCCGAGCTTCATTTTATCGTTTTTATCTGGGGATTTACGGCCATTCTTGGTGTTTTGATCAGTGTGGAACCAGCTTCGTTGGTGGTATGGCGAACCTTGATTGCTGGAGTGGCATTATTATTCTTGTTGAAAATCAAAAATACTTCCTATCAAGTCAGTAGCAGAGATTTAATAGCATTGATTTTAACGGGCGGTATTATAGCCTTACATTGGATTACCTTCTTTCTATCCGCCAGATTATCCAATATTTCTGTGTGCCTTGCAGGATTGTCCACTGTAGCGCTTTGGACCTCATTTATTGAGCCTCTGATTTACAAAAGGCCTTTGAGGATGTTTGAAGTTTTTTTGGGAGCATTGGTCATTGCTGGCATATATGCCATTTATTATTTTCAGGGAAATTATTGGTTAGGTCTTCTGGTAGGAATCTCTTCCGCTATCCTTTCTGCCTTGTTTTCAGTAATCAACAGCCGATTGGTGAAACGCATCGATGCTTATAAAATAACACTATATGAAATGTGGGGAGCTTGCCTATTCTCCTGTCTTTATTTGTTATTTTTTAATACGACCACCTTTTCTCAATCTTTGACCCTACACGATTTAGATCCATTGTGGCTGTTGATCTTAAGCATATTATGCACCGTTTATCCTTTTGCAGCTTCTACAGCGCTGATGAAGCGATTAAGCGCCTACGCTGTTAATCTCACTGTCAATCTGGAGCCTGTTTATGGGATATTGCTTGCCATTTTGATCTTCAATGAAAACAAGGTCCTGAATGCAGGTTTTTATTTTGGGACTGCCCTAATCCTGTTTTCTGTAATTCTATATCCTTTTCTAAATAAACGCTACAGTCCACAGAATACAAAAGCATAAGGCTACTTTGCTTTCAACATCATAAGTTCTGCTACCTTAGTATTTTTACACTTTCATGATCAGGCGAGGAAAATCAGACAATCAAGTATATTATTATTTATTGGATAGTTTTCCCATCCAATTATTTCTGCTTCATCTGCGTAGAAATTTGTTTCTGCTGTTATTCTGGATAGCCTTATTGTCATTTGTCACCTCCTATGCAGGCAATTTAATGGGAGTACCCTACCTCTTTTTAGACCCTGAATACCTCAATGAGGTGAATTGGGTAAGTATGTTGTTGGTGGGATTTGCCTTGGGAGTATTTTTCATGGCTTTTCATATGGTAAGCTACATCCTGTATGCTCATCGATATGCATTTCTGGGGAGTGTGAGCAAACCTTTTCTTCGATTTTCATTAAATAACAGTTTACTGCCTCTCCTTTTTCTAGCTGTTTATTTAACAGCAATTATCAAGTTTCAAATCAATACTGAGGAGCGAAGCTTTTTGCAAATCATGCAACTGGTAGGTGGACTTTTGCTGGGTTTAAATCTTAGTATTTGGCTTATATTCTTGTATTTCAATTTTACTGATCAAGACATTTTCAAATTCATCGCAAGAAATTTTAATCAGCAGTTACGCAAAAATGTAATCAGTCGAGTAAACGTGATGCAGAGACTTGAATCAGCTAAGCGTAATAAAAGGTTACAAAGGGTAAACTATTATTGGCATCACCCCTTGAAGTTTCTTCCCACACCCGATCCAGATTTGTACGACAATAAATTGGTGATGAGGGTATTTGACCAAAACCATTTGAATGCTGTAATCCTACAATTCATCATTATTTTCACAGTAATCCTACTTGGTCTTCTAAAAAGCTATGACATCATTCAAATACCTGCTGGAGCTAGCGTATTGCTCATATTTGCATTCTTTGTAATGGTTATTGGGGCTATCACCTATTGGCTCAGAGAATGGGCCGTTCCTGTGATCATAGTTTTGCTGCTGACTGTGAATTGGGTCGTAGGAGCTGGGTGGATCGACAGTCAATACAAGGCCTTTGGATTAAATTATAATACGGAACCTGCTGAATACAATCTAAAAACGCTCAGTAATCTCGTGTCTGATCAAAACTACTCCTCCGATATAGATCATGGTATCAATATTTTGGAAAACTGGAAAAAGAAACAGACTGAACCTAAACCAAAGATGATCATACTCTCCGTGAGTGGAGGCGGACAAAGGGCTGCATTATGGGCTTTTCATAGCCTTGCTCGGTTAGATAGTACACTCGAAGGCCAACTGATGAATAAATCTGTATTGATCACAGGAGCCTCTGGCGGTTTGATAGGTGCTTCTCTCTACAGAGATTTATATCTTAAGCACTTAACACAAACTTTCAACGAGCCAGCAAAAGTGTATTATGAAAAACTTGGTAAAGACCTATTAAATCCTATCATCTTTAGTATCGCGGTTGGCGATAATTTGTACTCTCTCACCAGATTCCGGTATGAAGATAAACTATATGCACAAGACAGAGGGTATGCGTTTGAGGAGAGGTTTTTGAGAAACACGGATCGGCTGATGGATAAGAAATTGCACGACTACTACGAAGCCGAATATTTGGCTCAAATTCCAATGGTATTTATTAATCCCACAGTGGTAAATGATGGTCGCAAACTTTACCTGAGTGCTCAACCGATTTCATATATGTGTAAATCATCCATTTTCCTTTCTAGATCCAATGATTATAAAATCAGAGGTATTGAGTTTCAAAGGATGTTTGAAAAGCAAGACGCTAAAGACTTGCGCATGATGACAGCGCTAAGAATGAGTGCTACCTTTCCTTACATAACCCCAAACATTACCCTGCCGAGCAAACCTGCTATGGAAATAATAGACGCTGGCATGTCCGATAACTTTGGGATTAGCGATGCTACACGTTTTGTTCATGCGTTTAGAAAATGGATTGATGAAAACACCAGTGGAGTCATCATAATCAGCATTCGAGATTCGCAAAAACAAAGAGAGGTTTTACAAAAAAAGGGTCAGTCGCTTATGAGCAAACTGGTAACTCCAATTGGCAGCCTGTATAGCAACTGGGACAATATGCAGGACCTTAATAACGATACCCAAATAGAGTATATAGACAGCTGGATGAAAGTCCCACTACATTTAGTATCTTTTCAATATTACACTGTTTGGAAGAGTGAACGAGAGGCTTTTCTAGAGTCAACCAAACAAAGTGGACAAAAACTGGATGAAGCTACCTTACAAACCATTCAAAGCAAAGAAGAGCGTGTTTCACTAAGTTGGCATCTCACTTCTAGGGAAAAAGAGTACCTCCGAAAAGGCTTTTACGACAAGCGTAACATTTCTTCGTTGAAAAGAGTGAAACAGATTCTGTATCCTCAGACAATGCCTTGAACAGACACACACTTTTTTTATTTACACTGTGCACATGTCTGGCCCATGTTGGATATAGCCAGGATTCGTCATCCACTAGAATAGTTAGGGTTGTAGATGCACTTACACTCTATCCAGTGTCTTTTGTACATTTTACATGGTTAAATGGTGGCCCTGATGGAATTTCTGATGCCAATGGCAGAATAATCGTTCCTAATGAGTTATTCCACTATAAGCAGCTGAAAATCAGCAAGTATCAATACAGAGATTACTATGCAAATACCGACACATGGGAAGATACCATTAGGTTTTTAAGGTACAAACACCTGGAGTACAGCCCATTCACCTTGCCCCAAACTGATACTTTTATTCAGGAGGTGATCAATTCGCGTACCGTACATGATCCATACAACATGGGGAAACATACCACCGAAACTTATCAAAAGTTGAGTTTTGGAAGTTCCAAACCTGCTGCTTTAGACCAATTTGCAAGAACAAAACTTCGATTTTTAAGGATTGATTGGCCAGAGTACAAGAATCCCTACCGGTTGATATTCATGGAAAATGCTGGTAAAAAAGAGGTATTGAGCCATCGCTTACATTACGAAGTGATCCGTAGTGCCAATATCTCTGGTGTACATCAGGCTGGAGCACTTGGACTGCCTGCGTATTGGCAACCTTTTTCTATGTATGAAGATGAAGTTATCATAGCGGGTTCTAGTTATGCGGGTGTTCTACACCCTCGTACACGCTTATTGTATGCCTTTTCAATCGAGGACACCTTATTTACGGATAGCATGTCCCTAGTTCTTGTCAAATTCAATCCATTGCCCTCTGTCAATCTCTATGAAAAACTTGAAGGAATGCTTTGGATAGATCTAAAAACTAAGGCTGTAGTTTTTGCCAGTGCTATGCCTGCCCTAAAGACTCGTAACCAAATTAGCCTACACTTTGAAGCTCGAAAAATAGGTTATGATTTGTGGTATCCATATCGAACACTCACTCGATTTGATATGCCTTCTATCGGACGCGAGCCTATACCTTTGGATGCTGAGAATTGGCAGTACTACGGTACACCTTTTTTCACAGATAAGCCTTTCAGCAAAGAAGGATATGAAATAGCTGTAGATTTTAAAGCAGATGAGGAAAATGGGATAAACAACACAGTACGCAAAGAGTCTCTAACCGAAGCAGAAACAGGCACCTTAGACTTTTACAATCGACTTGGTGATTTTCAAAATTTAAGCAGCTATCTCTTTATTGGTCAGCGCCTGATTAGTGGATATATCCCCGTTGGGAAAATAGATATTGCCCTCAATCGCATTTTTGTAATCAACGATTATGAGGGTGTACGCTTAGGTGCTGGCTTTCAGACAAACCGAAAGTTTTCAGAACGTATGGAGACAGGAGGATTTTTGGGGTACGGACTACAAGATAATGGACTCAAAGGTGGCGCATTCTTTAAAATTCTTGAGCAAACAGGATCACATACTCCTCTCCATTTGGCGGTAAGTAGCAATATTGAAGAGCCTGCCATGCCCCAATTCTACTTTTACCAAAGGCAACATGCCTCAGAAGCTTTAAGGGGGTTTCGTCTGACTACATTCGACCGTGTAAATTCTATATCGGCAGGCAGTGCTTTCCACCCTTTTCTCTACACTGATGTGTATGGAGGTTTTAAGTACAATGAGGTAAGACCTCTATATGACTATCAATTTAAATCTGAGGAAAGTCCCACGCTTGAATGGTCAGAATTTGAAATGGAGGTAAGATATACCTTTGGACTTCGATATTTGAGATTTCAACAGGAGAGAATACAACTTAGAAATCGATATCCTGTGGTATATTTTCGTTTTACTGGCTCAGTTAATCCATCACAAAGTGTAGATTATCAGGCATTTCACCTTCGGATTGTCCATTCCATCAAGTTGATGGGATTTGCTACTATTCATAATCAATTGCGCACTGGATATATAAGGGGCAATGCTCCTTACACAAGATTGTTTAGCGGCACAGGTGGCTTTAGAGAAATATCTACTGTATCACACAACAGTTTTGAGACAATGCTTTACAATGAGTATTTGATGAATCGCTATGTGGTGTTGCATACTAGCTTTCATTTTGGCCGGTTGCCTATGGCTTATAATCGGACTTGGACCTCTCCAGAACTTGAATGGCTGCATAGTATGGGTTGGGGAAAATTAGATCACCCTGAACACCACATAGGTATTCGTACTGAAGATATTCGAAAAGTTTATTTAGAAACAGGATTGAATCTGAGTAATATTCTGATCATTCCTGTTAGCGGATTAAAAGTTGGACTAGGAGCAGGAATCTTTGCTAGATATGGCCCTTATGCCCTTCCCAAACCAAGCGATAACTTGGTAGGTAAAGTCTCCCTGCTGATAAGTCTATAAAAAAAGCCCCACAAATGAGGGGCTCTTAGAAATTTAACCATATGAAAAACTAAACCTTACCTTGTTCTTGTGAATACAAGTGCTCTTAATGCTACTACTTCAGAATAAGACACTGATCCTGATTTCTGTACTTCCATGATTCTGTAGTAGACATCTTGCTGTATATCTGCTACTCTATCTTGAAAGGAATAATGAAAAATTGAGGGGTTTACCTCTTTGCCATTTTCTATAACGGCTATGTTGGAAAATTCGCGTCCATCATCACTTTTCTGAACAACAAATACCTTACTAGTATTTGATTCGGCAGTATACCAATTCAAAGTATTTAGTGTAGCATCTGTGTATCCATCGATTTGAAGCCACTGAGATGCCAAAATGTTTGGAGCAGATGCACACTGAGAAACGCGAGGATGAAGATTGCCAGTATTATTAAGTTCAGCTGCACATAGATCAAAAAATTGTAGTGGTCCTCCTATGCTACCTTCATTGGTCAAAGTGCGATCTGTTCTGATACTTGAAAGTTTCAAGAATTCATTTGATCCCTGTAAACTGCCTTTGTTGAATATATTTCCTTTAGCACTGATAATGGCTGATTCCATCACCAAAGAATGATGATTATGCAATTCACCTCCAATTTCAATTAGCCCTTTCACAAACACATTACCATAATTGGTGAAGTTTTGGTCTACAATAATTTTTGCAGGACCGATGTGTTGCAAATAGCCATGAGATTTTACTTCTAATTCATGAGCATAAATAGCTCCCATATTATCAAATCTGCATTGAATGTGCAGAGGAGCTCTCCAGGTTCCCTTATTCAAAACTGAATTACTTTTAGTGGCATGGATTCTCCCTGAAAATGTAGCCTCAGGACCTATTTCCAATGAAGCTAAATCTTCCAAAATAATTTCTCCTGTAAATGTGCCATACTTAATGCAGATGGATCCATGTGCTTTCACCACATACTTGCTTGCATCATCCTTCATTATTTCAATATGACAATTTTGAACCGGCTCATAAGCAAAGGCAGGCACAACAATCAAAATCATCAAAGCTAAAAGTGATCTTTTCATGGCTATAAAGTTGAAAGGTTCTTTCTGTTAGGTACGATGCAAAAGTATAGGGCCGTATTCTTCTATTTTTTTCAATGAAGTCCACATCCTTCCTCGTGTAAGGTTTTCCCTTTCTCCTATCAAAAAAGAAATCAACAACCCTCTCAACTAAGCCAAAATGCTTATATTGAATTATGTACATGTGAGGATGATCGAAAAATAGGAATCAAAAAATTGCAATTCAAAGAGATAAAAATGCGTACCTAGCTGGTATCCCCAAGATCCAAGTGAACGATGCCTTTGGAAAACAAATAAGATTTAAAGGACTAAGGCCGTCTGGATGGAGAATGTAGGGTAAATACTCTAGCGATATTGAACCCAAAGTGAATATCGCCATTTAACCAATCACCTGTAGTTTCTGCGATGAAACCCTTATCAATCATTGATGTAGAGTTGGTAAAATGAAATTGGAAAACGTGACCTCCTGTTTCAATATCAAAACCCAAGGAAAAGCTATTTCGAAATCTATTAGAGATTTGATCAGGAAATACATAGAAGTATTCGGCATTGATGGCTACTCTTTTGGTCAATTTTTGCCGTAAAGCACCTCCAAGTGCATACACATCATTTTGTTCGTCCACATCGGGGACTACGTTTCTATGTATTAAGGTGGGCATCAATTGCGCACTAAAGGATTCGGAAAATTTTCTTCCAATAATGGCCTGATGTGTATAGACCAACCTGGCGTCAAAAGGATCTTCAATATTGGGATTCGTATTCCTTAACGTATTCAATGCAACGCTAGAAAACCATAAAACAGATATGGGCACCTCCCTTAGCCCTTCTGTTTGCCAAAGAAGTTTGTACTTCACAAATCCATCAAATGTTTTCTGAAAACTGTTTCGACCAATTCCTACCATCAATCGATCTGAGAGCCCATAATCTGCACCTATTCTTACTGTAGCATTGTCCAAACCAAAAAGCTCATAGGCACCTGTGTTGATGAAACCAAAACGATGTGAAATTTTGACATCGAGTACACCCGCAGCTGTGTTCTCAAAAGATTGGGCGTTTATAACTCTAGTAGTTTTGAAACCTGCCTTTACCCGACTGAAGTCTTCTGTAGGTTCGTCTTCAATGAGTGAAAGCAGATCGTCTTGGGCTATCAAGTTCTTGCTAGAAAATAATATAGTTAAGATGATTATAGCAAATGCCAAACCCTTATCAAATAAACTCCTACTCATAACTACTTATTAAGCTCTTGCAAAATGACCTTCACATCCACTTTTATTGATTTGGCTATATTGCTTTCAACCAATTTTGGAATTTGTATTTCATAGTCTGCAAGCTTTACAATAAACTCACTAACTGCCTCTAGTCCAGATTTTGTAACGGTAATCTTTCCTGGCGCTGAAATAGATTTGGTAACCCCATGCATGGTTAATTCCCCAACAACTGATACAGGATGTTCTCCAACCTTACTTAATTCAGCAGAACTAAAGTTTTCTACTTTTCCCTTAAAAACTGCCTTTGGATACTTGTCAGACTCCACATAGTTTTCATTGAAATGTTCTTGCATTAAAGCCTTCTTAAACTCAAAAGCCTTCATTAACGCTGAAAATTCAATGCTGCCTGAAGCAACATCATATACCGCAACCACTTTATAATTTTTTGCTTCTATATCTTCAACATCGGTTTTTGAAAAGAAACTGATCTGTCCATCACGGGTAAAATACTTCTGTGCCTGTGTATCTATGTCTAAAAACAGGAAAAAAGAAACAAGTAATAACAATTTGATTTTTTTCATTTCGGTTAGTTTATTATGCTACATCTTACCAATACCACATCTAAGGTAAAACCCGTACAAATTCCTTTGATTTTGACTTCAGATCCTTTGTCGAGTTTAGAAAGTTTTTGTTCAGGAGAGAGCATACATACTACTAAGCCCATATCTGAACTTGTTTCTAATTGAACAGAAAGACCATCATTGGCTTCTTTATTCACCGCTGCGATAATCCCTTGTACTTCCAAAACTTTATCCAAATACAATTCATTACTTTTCTGCTCGTTTGAAGAATATGCTTCGTAGAGTTCTGTGGCTGTTACACTTGCCACTGCATCTTCATCAGAGGCTTCACGATGAGGTTGATTGTAAAGGCTAAGTCCAAAAATTGCTGCCCCAATTATGATTGTGGCTGCGATCAAAAAAATTATAATCTTTTTCATCAACCTTAATTATTTAATGCTCCGTCTTTGATCCACTTATCAAGTGCCGTCAATTCACAATCACTAAGATCGGGATTGCTACTTGGAGGCATGGTTTTTTGATCAATTACTCGGTTACGAATCTGCCCAGAATTAACATAAGATTGGAAAGTTGTGAAATCATTGAAATTTCCTGGACCAGTTCCTCCTTCTCTGTGGCAGGATGTACAATGAGTATTAAGTATAGGTTTGATACTAGATGAGAAGGATACGGAGATTGTATCACAAACTTCTTTACCTGGCTTGATCAAATCACTCTCTTTGCGGTAGGTACAAGCGTGAAGAATCCAAATAGAAACACAACTTGCAATTAAGAACAGTCCTCTTTTTTTCATTATAGTAAAAAAGGTGTCCAAAATGTATTGGAACACCATTTGGTTGTTTTATTTTGAAACCACTATCTTTTTTGTGGCAACTGTACTTCCTGATATGATCTGTAAAGTGTATAGCCCGCTTTTTAGATCTCTTGGAATTTCTAGATTTACTTCCTCACCCACCCATTGTGAAGGCTCTAGGGTATAATTATCCACTATACTACCTTTTAAATCTATCAAGCGTGCAAAGGAAAGCTTTCCGCTGAGTTCTTCACTTTTTATGGTAAATCTGTCAGAAACAGGGTTAGGGTAAACTGAAAGCTGTGCTGAAATATTTGAAGCAGAAGGCAAACCGGCAGGGGTTGCTGGTGTCAAAACAGCTGTTGTAGTGTAGATATTGTCTCCAGAAGGGCTGCTATTACTATTTGTGGCATTTCCTGCAGCATAAAAAGTAATTGTACCTACATCCACCGAGGGTGCTGTCCAATTAAATGTCCATGTAGAGAAAGCTGTGCCAGTGCTTGTATGATTTAAATAGGTTCTTCCGCCTGATGTTTGAGTTTGTGTACGATTATTGGTGCTTACAAAAGTACCTGCCATTTGGTTTGAAGCATTCAAGGCTGTAATCTGAAAACCATGTTTGGTTCTTGAAGTGGTACTAAAGCTGGCGGTAATGGTGTAAGTAGTTCCAGGGGTGTATTGGCTCACAGGAGGAGTTATTACAAAAGTCTCAGGGCCTGCATTAAGACCTGCTCCTGAATGACAGTTGGTGCAAGTGCTATTTCCGGGAGCTCCTGTTAGTCCGGCATTAGGACCACCTGTATTTGTTTTCGCAGGATTAACGAAGTAAATCGATAAGGCAAATGCTATGATACCGGAAGCGAAGAGTAGATTTTTTTTCATTTCAATTAAATTTGTTCAAATATAGTAAAGTATCGAAACACACCTCTATTGGAAAATGTTCACATAGCGTTAGTTTCATTTTAATCAACAATAGCTCGTCTTATGACTATTTAGTGCTAGATTCTTCTGTCTAGTATTTTTCGCTTAACATTCCCGTAAAATTCCCTTAATTTTGACCCCAAAAATTACATGCCAACACTCATCATAATCCGCCATGGCCAATCGGTCTGGAACAAAGAAAACAGGTTTACGGGCTGGGTAGATGTTGAATTAGCTGAAAAGGGAATTGAAGAGGCGAAGAACGCAGGCTTGAAAATTAAAGGCTATGACTTAGATATTGCTTTTACTTCCGTTTTAAAAAGAGCCCAAGAAACTTTGAAATTGGCTATGGAAACAGCAGGAATCTCCCTACCAATCACTGAAGACCAAGCCTTGAATGAGCGGATGTATGGTGATCTTCAAGGACTTAATAAAGCAGAAACAGCCAAAAAATTTGGAGATGAACAGGTTCACATCTGGCGTAGAAGTTTTGATATAGCCCCTCCCAATGGAGAAAGTTTAAAAGATACGGCCAATCGAGTGATTCCGTATTTTGAAAAAACAATAGCACCATTGCTTAAAAACGGTAAAAATATTTTGATCGTGGCACATGGCAATAGCCTTCGGGCGTTGATTATGCACTTGGAGCATCTTACTCCAGAGGAAATACTACAAGTAGAAATACCTACTGGCTCTCCTATTGTATATGATCTTGACTCAAACTTAAAGGTCCTAAGTACTTCACATATTTAATTTATCGGTAGCATACAGCATATGATATTTTACAAATCACCGGAAGAAATAGAGTTGATGAAACACAGTGCGCAACTAGTCTCCAAAACTTTGGGACTTCTTGCTCCTCTTGTGCAGCCCGGTGTCACTACGCTGCAATTAGACAAACTTGCAGAAGAATTTATCAGAGACCACAAGGCTATTCCCGGTTTTTTAGGGCTATACAATTACCCTAATACACTATGCACCTCAGTGAATGAGCAAGTAGTACATGGTATCCCAAACAATAAGCCTCTCAGAGAAGGTGATATCATTTCTATAGACTGTGGTGTGCTGATGAATGATTTTTATGGAGACCATGCCTACACGTTTCAAGTAGGTGAAGTAAAGCCAGAGGTGAAAAAACTGTTAAATGTCACCAAAGAATGTCTAAGAATTGGCATCGACCGATTCAAGGAAGGCAACAGAATTGGGGACGTCTCTCATGCAATACAGGCGCACGCAGAAATGAATGGGTATGGAGTAGTACGCGAATTGATTGGACACGGACTTGGTAGAAGTATGCATGAAGATCCGGAAGTACCTAATTTTGGAAGAAGAGGCACAGGCAAAAAAATTCAAGAAGGGTTGGTGGTAGCCATAGAACCTATGATCAACATGGGAACCCGAAAAGTTAGGCAATTGCAAGATGGATGGACCATCGTAACCCAAGATGGTCGCTTTTCAGCTCATTATGAACACAATGTTGCCATTCTAAATGGAAAAACAGAGGTGTTGTCTACGTTTGAATTTATAGAGCAAGCCTTAGAAGTGGTCGAGAAATAAATTTAAAATTCTAGCGTGAGAAATTTCTCTTAAGGCAGAAAAGTCTTAAAGAAAAAACCTTGGCGTCTTGGCGCCTTGGCGTGGGAAAAACTTCTCGCA
>DAINOB010000031.1:0-13310 GCA_036735585.1 Cytophagales bacterium
TGAGCTGCATCTGCATACAGCCTAATCGAGGCATTCAGTACTTGTGCATGGTCTGCTCTTGTTTTTTTGCCAATGACCAATTGCTTCAATCTGCTGAGGGAACGGAAAGGGTCTACAATTATTTTTCGTGTCTGTCGATCGTATTTGAGGTAAAGCTGTCCTTCGGTAATGTATCCCGTATTGTCAGGGATGGCATGGGTGATATCGCCTTGAGAAAGGGTGGTAACAGCCAGGATGGTGAGCGATCCGCCTTGAGGAAACTGCACCGCTCTTTCGTACAACTTAGCCAAATCCGAATAGAGCGAACCCGGCATACTGTCTTTGGAAGGAATTTGATCCATTTTATTGGCTACAATGGCCAAGGCATCGGCATACAAAGTCATGTCGGTGAGGAGCACCAGTACTTTTTCTCCTTGTTGTACTGCAAAGTATTCGGCTGCATTCAGTGCCATTTCTGGGATCAACAGGCGCTCAACGGTGGGGTCTTCGGCTGTATTGATAAAGCATACCACCTTCTGCATGATGCCTGCACTTTCAAATTGCTGTTTGTAGAGCAAAAAATCATCATAAGGCATGCCCATAGCACCCAGGATGATCCTATCCGCTGTGGAGTTCATGGCAATTTGTGCCAAAACCTGATTGTAAGGCTGATCAGGATCGGCAAAAAATGGGATTTTCTGTCCGCTCACCAAGGTATTGTTGATGTCAATCCCTGGCATCAGTGTTTCTATCAATTCTGAGGGCTGCGATCTTCGAACAGGATTAACCGTTTCATTGCTCAACTCCACTACTGCATCGCTGAGTGGAGGACCTCCATCTAAAGGCAAACCATAAGCATTTAAAATTCTGCCTACCAAAGAAGGTCCAATGGCAAGTACGGGTGCCATACCGGTGAAAACCACATCAGATTCAGTGGACAATCCTTCTGTGCCGCTAAATACCTGAAGGGTAACTTCTTTTCCTCGAATGCCAATGACTTGTGCTGCCCTGCCTTGTATCCATGCTATTTCCTCCATGCCTACGCCTCCGGCCTCTACCGTACAGGTGGCCTTGGTAAGCTTGCTCAGCTTTACATACACTTTCTTAAAAGCCAATCCTGATGCTTTCATGGGTTGTTCTGCGTGGGCTTCAAAGCCAACAATTCGGCTTTTTGTTGTTCAAATTGAGGATGATCTATAGGTAGGTAATTGAGCTCTTTGAAGAGATAAATTCGCTTTTTATAAAAAGCCGCCATGGACTCAAATCCTTCAAAAGCGACTTTTGACTCCAACAGTTTGAGGCACAATTGCACCATATCTCTTTGCCGTTGAGGCGAGGTAAGGCTATCCACCGGATCAAAAGCATCTTGCTGTAGCAGACAGAAATCAATCAATTCTCCCTGCCAAAAACGAAGGTGTGTTTCGAGTGGAACTGCATCATCTCCAAGGATATTGATCTGTTCAGCCGCTTCTCTCCCAGCGAGCAAGTAAGCTTGTAAGCTTCTTACATCATACAGCCAGTTTTTGTAATATTCCTGATCAAGGTATTCAGCAAGTTCAGGATAGTCCATGTAGCGGCTGTAGCTTTCCATGGGGTCAATAGCAGGATAGCGCTTGGTGTCGGCACGTTTCTGTGAAAGTGCATAGTAGCATCGGGCCACCTTCCTGGTGGATTCGGTTACGGGTTCACGCATGTTTCCCCCTGCCGGAGATACTGTTCCGATAAAAGTAATGCTACCTTCAGATTCATCTTCTAAGGTGACTGTGCCCGCCCGGGAATAAAATGAGGAAATGATGGCTGGAAGATCCATAGGATAGGCTTCAGGTCCGGGCAATTCTTCCAGTCTATTGGAAATTTCCCTCAAAGCCTGAGCCCATCGGGAGGTAGAATCGGCCAAGAGCAGTACCCTTAAACCCATGCTCCTGAAGTATTCTGCCATCGTCATGGCAGTATATACCGAAGCTTCACGGGCAGCTACGGGCATGTTGGAGGTATTGGCCACAATGATGGTGCGCTCCATCAATTTGCCCCCAGTATGTGGGTCGCTGAGTTCAGCATAGGTGTGGAGCAGTTCTGCAATTTCGTTGGCACGCTCCCCGCAAGCGGCAAAAATAATCAGATCGGCATCGGCATTTTTAGAAATGCTTTGCTGTAAAATGGTTTTTCCACAACCAAATGGACCGGGAATAAAGCCTGTGCCCCCAATGCACATGGGATACAAAATGTCCATTGCCCGCACACCGGTGAACAACACCTTGGAGGGTCGGCTTTTCATTTTATAGGTTTTAATAGCCTTACGAATAGGCCAACTGGTGATCAATGGAACGGAAAGTACTTCACCTGATGCCTGAGAGAGTTTGGCTACCGCCATCTCATCGGAAGAAATGGGGCCTTGAGAAGCAATTGCATCTACTTTCCAAAATCCTTTTAAATCCAGCGGTGCCAAGATCTTGTGTACGAATCTACCCTCGGGTACTGAACCTAAGGCTTGCCCAGCTTTCACCCGATCCCCTCCCTTTACTGAGGGCGTAAATTCATACATTACCTGCTTACTGATCGCTTTTTGTTCTTCGCCCGCATGCAGAAAAGTACCACTACGCGCATGAAGATCATTTTGCAAGCCATCGTACACGCCACCGATCAGGCCTGGGCCTAAGCGTATGCTGAGCAGCTTTCCCGTAAACTCCACTTCGCAACCTGCATAAAAGCCTCTGGTGCTTTCATACACCTGCGCATAGGCAATGGCTCCCCTGATTCTAATGATCTCACAGAGCAGTCGATCTCCTTTGAAAAGCACATAGCCCGTCTCATTTTGAGCCACCGGACCATTGACTTCTACAGAAATGATATTCCCCGTAATGGCAGTGATATGACCCCTGGTACTCACAATTCTTCAGCAGTTAAAGCTTCAATTTTTTCAGAAATGCGCGACTTGGAAAGTTCGAGCAAGTTGTGCCAATGATATATGGAAGCTGATTCTTGAAGTGTATTGGCTCGATAATACAAACGGAGCTGAATGACATAGACCAACAGCTTTTCAAATATGTCCACGGATACATCTGCATAATTCTGTAGTTGGGCTATTCTGTAGTTGTCAAACAGGCGCTCTGCGTAGGCAAAATTTCCGGAACTATAAGATTCCTTCATAGGCTTCAAAGGAATATCGACCTCCCCATCATTTAAGTTTTCAAACATCCTTTGGCTCAATTGAATATAGAAATCGGCTACAGGTTCATCGGAAGTTTGCGAAGAATTAAATTTTAAAGGATGCACCCTATGGCTCCAAAGTCTGGTTTGCCGCAATACATTCTTCACCCTCAAATAATCTTCGGTGGAAAGAAAATCAGTAAGCAGTCGCGCAACCTTGAGTAAAGGAAAGGGGCCTTCCTCTAAGGACGACCTAGAAGGCAAGGCTGCCAAAAGCAAATCCAGATTGGAGGATTCAATCGCGCGCATAGTCGATATCCAATAGTTTTTTAGTGAGCGGACTTAGGCGATCTGTGATGAATTGCTTGAGCTCTTGAGGATCAAGCTGAATACGAAAACCTTCTTGATCGTTCATTAATGTGATTTGAAAGGCGTCTTCATCGGAAGTGGCCAGGGATATTCCTTGTTTCACCAATGCTTTTATTTTATCTTGAAGTGAAGCACTGAACTGAGATTCCCAATCCTGTGGTAATGCCAAAGTGAAGTCGTTTACTTGATTTTCTTTATTGAGGCTATGGGTAACCAAAACATCTAAGAGGGTGGCCACCCAATGCTCCGGATTGTGTGCATGAGGCAAGGATTCTTCAGTAATATGCAGGGCAAGCCGATTGGAAATCCTATCTAAGGCATACTGAAACTGCGTCTGTATATCCGCAGATACTGCATTCTTTAATTGTTCTGCTTCCTTTCCGGCTTTAACTACGATTGATTTTGCTTTTTGCTCGGCTTCATCCAGTACTTTTTCGGCTTTAAGTGTGGCCGCTTCCAGTATTTTGGCTGCTTCCGACTGCCCACGCTCTAAGCCTTTTTCATACAAGGCACGGGTTACCTCTTCCAGTTTATCTACGCTCATGGTCTCAGGATTTTGAGAGCCTCTGCGGCTTGCTTGTTTTCAGGGTCATACGATCTCACTTTTTCCCATGCTTTTCTTGCGGTGGTTGGGTCATTTTTTACAATATAGTAATAACCCAAGTAAGACCATGCTTCCGACAATTCAGCCTTCATTTTGTTGACCTTGCCATTGGTTCGCTCAATGAACTGTTCATAATGAGGCTTTGCCAATCCTTTGGTGGTTTCAGGGTCTAAGCCTGCAAGCGACCGGGCCATCCACAAGGGAGGTAAATGGCTATCAGGAAAGAGCGTATCTAATTTTGGAAATACCTTTGAGGCTTCTTCATAAGATTTCATATAGTAAAAGGCTCTACCCAATCCAAACACCGCTTTAGCCTCATCGGGCTTTGCGGACAAGACTTCTTTGTATGCCAGTGATGCCTCTGAGAAAGCTTGCCGCTTCATCAACAGGTCCCCCAAAAGCATCACAGATTCTGTGGAGCGAGCCTCCCCCGAAAGAGATTTTAATAAATCTACAGCCTTCACCTCCTGCTCTAGTTTGAGAAGTGCAGAAACCCAGCGTTGGTAATCGTCAGGACGCATGAGGCCATTCAGTGGAGCGGCTTTTTCATAATACTGAACTGCAAGATCAAATTCGCTACGCTCGAAATGCGCAATGGCCAGAATTTTTAAGACCAAAGGCTCATCAGGATAGCTTTTCGCAAGCGCTTCACCCATCTGGATCGCTTCCTCGTACTGCTTATAAGAAACCAACAATACCAAGTACTGTAAACTCTGTGTTTTACCTGGTTGCCCTATTTCCTGGTATCTTCTGAAGGTGTTTTTGGCAGCTGTATTTCCATTTTGATTCATTTGCAATTTAAATAATGTGGGATATGCAGGTAGGAATTCAGGATGGGTATCGAGCAATTTCTCCAACACCTCTATGGCCTCGCCAGAGCGCAAAGATCCCTGATGCACGAGCGCCAACAAATACGAGGGGTAAGGTTCGTTTTTATGGTAAAAAAGGACAGTTTCCAATTCGCTATTGGCAAGTGTACCTTGATTGTTTCTAAGATAAAACTCCGCCAGAGTGATCCTAAGCAGATAATCCGCAGGAAAACTTCGTAATGCGCTCTTCAATGTATTCAATGCTTGATCTTGCTTGCCACTACGCCAATAGAGGTGCGCAAGCAAGTAAGGTGATATCGGATTTTTTGAGGTTCTATTTCTTGGATTGGTGATTTTCTTCTCAAAAGCTACAGAATCGCTCAAGCCAGGATCAATTTCTGCCGATAATAATTGTATAAATGGTGACTTCGGAAAACTTAGTTGCAAATCCTGAAGCAGTGGGCGATGCTTGGGTGATGGATTTACTTGCATCAGCAAAGTGTACAAGCCAGCTGCATCTTGGTCAGAAGTATATTTTTTTGACTTCAAGACTTGAGCCGCTTGATCTACCAACCTGGCAGTGTCTTCCAATTCTAAAAGCTTGCGGCAGGCATTAAATTGTGACTGAGCAGAAAGCATCAGTGGAAGAAAAGTGGCAATAATGGCTACAATGATTCTCATGGCACTAAAGTTTCAGGGGCAAATACCAGATCGCTGCCCTTCAGATGGACAAGTCTATTGGCTGGAATTGCAGGGGTTACATGGGTTTTAGCTATGATTTTCTGGCCTCTTACTCCTCTTAGGAAAGCGATAAAACCACTGCCTGGTCCTAGTCTTGGCTCACCGTTAATGGCGTACCAAATTCTGGTGCTTGGAAATGGTGGCTTTAAAGGGGTGAAATGCATGGAATTTGAAAAAGAAAGCGAAGTGCCTTGAGAATGCTTCCAAGCCGCGCCAGCAATTGTTCCATAGTCTTGGTGCGCATCCAAATAGTGCTGCAATTGGGTATAAGGTGATTCCATGACCATGGATCGTTCCTTTCGAATATCCTCAGGAACTAGCTTCAAATAACTGTCTCCGCCATGCGGATGTACGAGTCGGATTGGAAGCCCAATATTCATGTGTTTTTGAACTAGATAGACCGTTTCTAAAGCAATAGGATAGCTTTCAACTCCTATTTTCTCACGAGTGAAATTGACCAATTCTACACTATCTGGTTCACGAGTTGCAAGTAGTATAGTAGCCTTGCCATTGGCAAAATCCGCCATTGCTTCAGCTTCGGGCAAGTATTTTACATCTACTTCTACTTCCGGATACTGCGAAAAATATACACGCAGACACTCTTCGATCACGGGCTGCATGGTTTCGTCCACAGCCAGAGTGAATTCACCATGCAGCGTAGGTAGTTTCTCTGCCTGCCCACAAGAAATCATAGCAAATACCACACTGGCCGCGAGTCCTTTATGCATCCAATCTATAAAGGTATGCCACCTCATTTGAGCACAAATTGTATGGGAATATTCATTTTTACAGCCACAGAAATGCCATTCTGCTTGCCGGGTTTCCAGTCTGGGAGCATACTAATTACGCGTACCGCTTCTTCGTCACAGCCGAAGCCTAGCCCTCTCACAATCTCCACTTTACTTACTTTCCCCTTTTTATCTACCACAAAAGAGGCAAAAACCCTACCCTGCACTCCATTGTTAATGGCTAATTTGGGATAGCGCAAATGCTCCTGAATAAATTGCAATAAGGCTTCATTGCCACCAGGATAGATGGGCATCTGTTCTGCAAAAACCAATGGAGTTTTGTCTTCTTTTGCCACCTCGTCCATCAATTGCAGATCTACTTGTGCGAAATCATCAAAGATGATGCTGTCGTTGCCTTCCACAGTTTCTTCACCGGCAGCCACCAATTTCAAATCATCCTGACTAGGCGGAAGTTCTTCATCCAGCACTTCACTGTCAGGCTTGATTACAGGAGGTAAAAATTTGAGTGTGGTGCGAATCATCTTGGGAATTTCGTTCAGATCGGGAGGTAAAACCACGTTTTTATCAATAGGAGGAGGTGCAGCTAGTTCAGAATAATTGATCATGCGACTTTTTACATGCAGAGGCTCCTCTTCAGGCTTGAGCATGGCTGCCACAAAAGGTGCTACAAAAATGGTGGATACTATGGCAAGTGCTATACTGAAGGCAATCAGCAAATACATCTGAGCGCGCTTGCGCATCACATAGGCACCATACGCCTTGTTATGCGATTCGAATATCTCGTCAAGGTATTGAATCAGTGATTCACTCTTCATCCTGCGTCCTCCTTTATACCCTCAAACTCTTTTACCAAAGCCAGATCATCGTCTGTGACATCTACGATAGCATACCGACCCGTATGGGCTATGGCCATTTCATCCAAAACATCAATCAAGTTCTCGTAATTGGATGTCTGATCTGGCTTGATCAAAATTACCAGATCAGGGATTTCCTTGTTTTTGTCCAAAACTAGTTTTCGAAGGCCTGTGGGCGTATAATTGGTCTCTTCGAGTATTGGATCTGTAATTCCCACATAATAGAAAATGCGATTATCCTTATGCAGAATCACGGTAAGGGCTTTACTTTCCTTTACGGCCTGCTCTTTTTCCTCACCTGTTGGCTTCACGGGCATCACGATTTCCATGGTTTGGGGTTTGGAAAAAGTAGTGGCCAACATAAAGAAGATAATCAGCTGAAAGGCAAGATCACTCATAGGATTGAGATCAAGAAATGGGGGAGGCTTCTTATCCCTCGTTTTCTTTCTGTGCTTGGGAATTACAGGATGTGAATTCCCGGTATGCTCTTCTTGCGGACTCATTAGATTGCTATTTCGATGTCTGTAATAAAATTGAAGCGGGTGATTTTATTATGCACCAAAATATCTATCACTTTCTTCACTGCCGGATAAGGGGTTTGTTTATCCGCTTTGATGGCTACCCTCACTTTTGGATTGGCCATACGAGCATTGATGAGCCAATCAGCCAATTCGTTTCGTGCACTGTCGCAGGGAATGCCGGTGTGCTCTATGAATTTGCGCTCAGATGGTTTGGTTTGAAGCCAAAGATCCAAGGCTTGAATGGGAAGCCCAAAACTGGGAGCCAAAGCAAAGGCATCCACATCATCCTGTGTAAATTCAAAACCATATCTGGATCCCATACGATTGAGTAGATTTTCTCTGGTGAATTTGCCATCTACATGAAAAAACACTCGACTATCTTGTGAAATGGTAAGGGTAATAATGTCTTTCTCAGGTATTTTTATCTCAGAGGTAGCAGCTGGAATCACCACTTGTACTGGCTCGTCACTTTTGAATTGGGTAGTGAGCATAAAGAAGATAATTAGCTGAAAAGCAATATCCACCATAGGGTTGAGGTCCACCTTATTATCCGACTTCGTCTGTTGTACAATTTTGCCCATGCGTTTATTTCTTCATCGTAAAGGCATGCAGAATGCTGAAGGCCGACTCGTCAATAGCGTAGGTGATCCGCTCTATTTTGTTGGTGAAAAAATTATAAAAAATTACGGCAAAAGAGCCGATCACAATGCCTAAAGCGGTGGTAACCAATGCCTCAGAAATACCTTGTGCCAAGCCAACAGCATCAGGGGCTCCTACCCTGGCCAAGGCCGCAAAGGATTTGATAATCCCGGTAACTGTGCCCAATAAACCATACAAGGTAGAAATACTTGCTAGCGTAGAAATGATCACCAGATTGCTATTGAGTACAGGGAGTTCCAGCTGAGCAGCCTCTTCCAGATCGTTTTGGATGGTGGCCAGCTTTTGCTCTTTGATAAGCGCGGAATCCCCTTCTACTCTTTGGAAGGTTTGTAAGCCCGATCGGATTACATTGGCTACGGCTCCCTTTTGCTCGTCACACAAGGTTATGGCTTTTTCAATATCCTGATCTGCGAGTGCTTTTTTGATGTCCTTGATAAAATCTTTGCTATGCCTACGACCTGCGGCCTGAGCCAACACTATGAAGCGCTCGATTACAAAGGTGAACAAGATAATGGCAAAAGCGATGAGAACAATCACCAGCACGCCTCCCTTAAAAACGATTCCTAGATAATTGCCTGCAAGGGGTTGGTTGAGATTGTTGCCTCCTTCAAAATTGGCAGGGTTGCCCATAATGTAGTTGAAGATCAGATAGGCAGCAAAACCTGACAAAGGAAAAACAGCCACAACGAAGGCCGACTTGAATGATTCTGCAAGAGATTTTAAGGTGCGCATGGAAAAAGATTTATGTATTTCAGGGTGCAAGATTTACACTTTTATGCAAGCTTAGGTTAAGTCAATGTTAAGCTTTGTGATATCTGTCAGTTAATTAAAAAAATGCTGACGAAAGTCACTTAATTGCCCTTTCAACCACCCAACGTTCAAGGGAAATATACAAGATCTTGAATTTGAGGTGAGTAGATAATGAGGATATCTACACAATTTTTAATTCGAATTTAAAGAAATATATGAAACTGACTTTCTACACACATTTAACCCTATGCTTATTCTTAATTGCTACTGCCACAGCCCAAAATAAAAAACCGCAGAAAACGGAAAAAGATGGTAAGGAAGCAAACCTCCATACAGGGGTTCAACTAGGCTCTACTTTTCTGGTGGCTAATGAGGATGCAGGATCTATCGAAATCCCCCTTAAGATTACGAACCCGAATGTGGCAAGTGTTGAGTTGGTATTTATGCCTTCACCCTGGAGTACTGCTTCCCCTTCAGATTTTGATTTGACAAGCACCACTGTCCAGTTGCATGGAAATTCGACCGATCAATCTATTCAATTGAAAATAGTAGATGATACTTTAGAGGAGCAGCATACCGAATATGCAGTATTTGCTCTGCGCAACGCTGTCGGATGCCAAGTAATCGGAGATTCTTTAATCACGATTTATATTCGAGACAATGACCGAAAAGCTCCTAAACCATCCCGAGATATAGAACTTAATTGGATCACTAGCTTTGACCCTTCTGGTGCCTCTGCTTCTACTTGCGAAGTGGTAGCATACGATTCTGCCAGCAAAAAATTGATCGCCAACAGTTCCATAAGCAACAGGATAGAAATCATTGATTTCAGCAATCCTAAACAACCTAAGTTGGATACTGCCATTGACATGAGGCCTTTTGGAGGCGTTACAAGTGTGGCAGTCAAAAATGGGATCATAGCTGTGGCAAGCCCAAATGCCGATGAACAGCAAAATGGAAGTGTAGTGTTTTTTACTATCATGGGGAGGTTTTTAAAGCAAGTTACTGTAGGTGCTCTTCCTGATAATGTAGTTTTTACTTCAGATGGATTAAAAGTCCTCTCTGCAAATGAAGGCGAGCCAAACAAATCGTACACCATAGATCCTGAAGGCTCTGTAAGTATTATTGATTTGAGTTCAGGCATATCAAACCTTACTCAGGCTCATGTAAAAACTCTCTTGTTTACCGCCTTTAATTCACGTGAAAAAGAGCTGATTGCGCAAGGTGTGCGCAAAACCAAAGTTTCGAGCACACTTTCCCAAGACCTAGAACCCGAGTACATCACCATCCACCGCAGCAATGAGAAGGCATGGATAAGCTGCCAAGAAAACAACGCAATTGTAGAAGTCAGCTTGCTACACGATTCTATACTAAGCATTTGGGCCTTAGGATCAAAAAATATTACGGTGATGGGAAACGGCTTTGATGTAAGTGACTCACATAATGAGATTCTTATTGCCAACTGGCCCATTAAGGCTTACTACACTCCAGATGCCATAGCCTGCTACACGGTGGATAGCACTACCTATCTAGTCACTGCCAACGAAGGTGATGAAAAAGAATATGTAGGTTTGAATGAGATTACAACCTTTGGCTCTGAAAGTTACCGTTTAGACACAACTGTATTTCCTCAAGCAGCAATCCTTAAAAAGGATTTTAATTTGGGAAGAATGCGTGTGACAAACCTAAATGGTGATGGCAATCTCGATGGATATTTTGAGGAAGTCTATTGCATTGGATCAAGGTCGTTTTCCATATTTAATACAGATACCAAATCATTGGTTTACGATAGTGGAGATGATATGGAAATGATCACTTCTGAAATGCCATTAAATGCCATTTTTAATGCTGACCATAAAAATAACAAACCTAAAAGCAGAAGTCGAGCAAAGGGCCCTGAACCTGAGGGGATTACCTTGGGCAAACTCTCAGATAGGACCTTTGCTTTTGTAGCCTTAGAGCGCGTTGGCGGCATCATGGTTTATGATATCACCGATCCTTTGCAGGTGAAGTTTGTAGATTATAAAAACCATAGAGATTTAATAAAAGCAGGGGGAGATCGTGGACCAGAAACACTCGTATTCATACCTGATTCTCACAGCCCAAACAACAAAAGCTATTTGGTGGTGGCACATGAAATCAGTGGCACACTAGCCATTTTTGAAGTGATTAATAATATGCAATAATTGATCCTCCTGATGGCCCTTTTCTGGTGTTGTCAGCCCAGTTTAGGAGAGCTTGCAACTTCTATCTATTTTTATTCTGATACCCACCATTATAGCCTTTGGAAATAAAAACTGCGGTTCCAGCAAGTGCTGACTATTAGGATATTATATCTACTCAAATTACATTTGGTTAATGAAGTTAGACCTTAACGAGATAATGTTTATAGGATAGACAACCCTTTATCCTACCATAAATCCACACAAACCTTAAACCCATGACCCAAATAGAAAACCCTACACCCCAGTGGCTGAAAAACCTACAAGAAAACTCCTGGCAAATGGAGCTTTTCATTTCCGGTGGCGCCATATTCAGTTTGTTTCAGCTATCAGATTTTGTGTTGGACTGGATCTTAACAGCCCAATCATTAACTTACAATAATGGAGTACTAAACATTACGGGAATATTCAGTTTAATGGGGGTCAATTTGCTATCGCTTGGGTTTTTTATTCATTTATTACTTAGAACTTATTGGATAGGCTTGGTCTGCCTTAATGCCGTATTCCCGAATGGACCAAATCTTAAAAAACTAAAGTTTTCCTACCCTTTCTCACTTAAAAAAATAAATGAAGGAATCCTTGTCAACCAAATCGAGAAGTTGGATCGATATACAGGTTTGGTATTTTTCTTTACAATCATTTGTACTCTTTTGATTGCAGGAGTTATTATTTTATTTTCCTTTCTATTTTTACCATATGTGTTGTGGCTAGAACTAGAAGATCAAGAAGAATATCAGTGGGTAGATTGGATTATTTTATTATTAGTTTTTCCCATTATTTTTTACTTTATCGATCTTATTTTATTCGGTTTTATCAGAAAAATTAAATGGATTTCCATAGTTATTTTTCCATTCTTCTGGATTTTTGATCGGATTACTTTACGTTTTTTATATAACCATCCTTTGCAAGTTTACAGTAGCAATATCAATAAGTTTAAATCTTCAATTATTCTAATTATTGCCATAGCTTTCTCATTATTTTTAAGTATTGCAAGAATACCTGGTGGCTCGAGTATTATTGATAGACGTAAGCATTCTACAAATCCAGCTGGGAACTCTCAAAAAGTAAATCAAGGTAATTATTTGGATGAAATTTACCAAGCTGATGAAAAAACAAGATACCCAAAAATACAATCTATGGTTATAAGCGATCCCTTTCTTAAGATATACATTCCTTATCGTAAGTTCTACGATACATTTTTATCTGATTCAACGAGTTTGCCAACTATAATCGGTATTTCAATAGACAACGATACGATAATAGGTATAGAATGGCATAACTACAAAACTGTTAACGATAAATATTTAAATGGTATCCTTGGTATGCACGATATTCAAGATTTACCCAGAGGCAAGCATGAACTAGTCATATTTAAAAAGGAAAATGCCTTGATCGAAGAAGATACCGCTGATCTTAATAAGTTCAGAAGAAACATCATCTTCTGGAAAGAATAACCAATACTCTACCATGAACGAAATAGATAACCCACCCCCCCAGTGGCTTAAAAACCTACAGGAAAACTCCTGGCAAATGGAGCTTTTCATTTCTGGTGGTGCCATATTCAGTTTGTTTCAGGCTACGGATCTTCTGTTGGATTGGGCCTTTACCGCCCGAATGACCATGCAATTAGTAGGAGCAGGTCCTGTAGTTGTAATGAGTATGCTGGGGATCAAATTGCTCACAGTTGGCTTTTTTGCGCATTTACTGCTTCGCGCCTATTGGATCGGTTTGGTATGCCTAAATGATGTATATCCTGCTGGACAAAACCTGAAGAGATTAAAATTGGCGTATCCTTTTTCATTTAAAAAACCAAAAGAGGGCAATCTTGTCCCTCATATTATCAAGCTGGATCAGTATGCTGGCTTGGTGTTTTTCTTCTCCATAAATTTCACGCTGATTATTTCC
>DAINOB010000032.1:0-13256 GCA_036735585.1 Cytophagales bacterium
TCAAGGTCATTACCTCTACAGATCAGGCCGAATTGGAGCAATTAGTGTTAAAAATACAAACCGACTTATCGATAAGTAATGAAGAAATCAAAAAGAACAGCGATGCAGAGGTAGCCACTCGCACCTATTTCTATGATGAAAGCGATGAAAGTAAATTTGAAAAAAAGGTGGTGGGAGATCAGGTTATATTCTCTCTACCCACATTTATGGTAACAGAGGAAGCCAAGAAACAAAAAGAACAGAAAAAAGCAGCAAAGGGTATGGATAAAGCCTTGCTGACCAAGATTGTAAAGGTTTATTTCGATGCAGGCAAAACTGAGCTTAAGACTCAATATTCTGCTGAGCTCTCCGCTTTGCTTCAAGACTTAGAAAAGAATCCGGGGCTGGGAATTGAAATTTCAGGATTTGCAAGTGCCGAGGGTAGTGAGGAAATGAATAAGGAATTGTCAAACAAAAGGGCGATTGCAGTCCTAGAGTTTTTCAATTTTAAGGGCATTGTAAGAAGAAGAATAGTAGCAAAAGGATATGGAGCCAATACTCAAGCCAATGCGAACAAAGAAGAGGGTAGAAGGGTGGAAATTAGACTGGTTGAGATCTCGAATCATTAGTATATTTTTTACATAAAAACATCTATAAAAGCCGCTATTTGCGGCTTTTTTTATTTCCGTATATCTTTTGCTTTCTCTTTTCGTCTTTTAATTCTCTAGAACGGTTGAGCTGTTTTGGCAATTCAAGTATAGAGTAACTTCCTTCTGTTGGCATAGCAAGAAGATTATCACTCATGTCAATATCGGCAAGGCTAAAACTTGGATCTAGCACCACATACTTGATGGGAAGCACTGATTCAAATTCTAATAAGTAATACTTGTTAAACTTTCCCCAGCCATACCATTGAGGCATTAAAATGCCGGCATCTGGTTTCTTATACCAAGTATTTGGAACATGAATTTTGATTACGCCATTGCTGGTATTCACCGCAGATAGGTCTAGTGGCATTTGCATGGCTCCATATCGTTTGATCAATACTTGATATTTCTTCCTCAAAGGATCATATCCGCCTTTTACCAACCCGTAATCTGTGAACTTGGTGGTTTCAAGCCATTGATCGAAAAACCAATTGAGATCCACTCTGGTGTGACTGATGATGGCTTGCCTAAAGTCTTCTAGGTATGGTTGGCAATGATTCCATTGGTCGAAATAGTATTTCATTGCATCCCAAAATACAGTGTCTCCTAGCACGTACTTAAGATTATAAAGCATGGTAGCCGTTTTGAAATACACTTGACCATAGCCTCCTTCTTGGCGAATGCCTTCATTAAAATCAGAGGAATGGGTGTTTAATCGGGCATCCAAGCCACTTTTTCTCATACTCAAATAGCCGTAGTAAGCATCTGTATATTGGTAATTTACAGGGAAGCCAAAGTCTTTATGAATAAAAAAACCTCTTTTCTGTCTGGAAATATCCTCCATTACAATGGCTGTAAAAAACTGAGTAAACCCTTCATCCATTGCAGCGCGGTAGGTTTCATTGCTCCCTACCATTCCATAAAACCACATATGTCCTATTTCATGAGTGAGCAATCCCTTGTTTGCAGGATAATTGCCCCCTACAAAAGTGATCATAGGGTATTCCATGCCGTCTTGTACATCGGCAATGACGATCTTGGGCCATAGATAGGGTCCAAAATACTTTTCGCCAGACTCAATGATATCCATTACAAAAGGTAATGCTTGCCGCCAGGTGCCTTGAGTTTCTGGTCGTGCTAGGGCTACAATTTGAATTCCATGGTAAGTAGTATCTGCTCTGGTAAACAAAGGACCGGCAGTAAAAGCAAAATTGTGGACGTTTATAGCCTGCCAGTGCCACTCTCTTAGGGCATCACGCGGATCTAGATAGGGCACTTTTATTGTTTTGCTTTTGGTTTTAAGGCTATCCTGTATGTAGGGGATTCGAGTTTTTGCAAGTTCTTCCTCTGTAAGCGGTACGTTTTTTAGCAATCCAGTAGCCTCCGCAGTGTAATGCCAAGGCATTTTTAAGCGTACATCAAAGCTCCCGAAGTTGTTATAAAACTCTTTGTCCAAATGCTGATCAGTATTCCACCCAAACTTTTGATCATACACGCATATGGCTGGATACCAAAACACCGCACCGAATGTTTTATGCCCATCTTCTTCAATCACTTTCATCCTTCTTCGCATGTCCCCATTATCAAACCATGTAGTAAACTGCATGGTAATGACTGTAGAATCTCCCGGGTGGAGTGGTTTAGGAAGCTCGATTTTGAAAACTGTGTTGGCTGGCTGAACCTTTACGGGTATGCCATCCACGTGTACACCTTCTACCAGTGTGCCTTTTCCTGTCTTTTCTAAGGGGCCAAACTTTACTTTTTTACCATTATCCATCCATAGCTGCTCATAATACGATCCCGGTATAAATGCATTTTGATACACATGGAAGTATGCCTCTTGGAGCGTGTAAGGCGAATTATTCCAATACATTAGCCGGTAATTATTGCTCTTGATGCTATTATGTTCAGGATCAAGCTCTGCGGATATCTCATAGTGCACATCTTGCTGCCAATAGCCGGCATGAGGTTTTCGGTTTTTCCAATAACTTTTGTTGCTCTCTGATCTATATTCTCCATATAGAGTTTGGGCAGTAAGCGCTTGAAAGACAGACAGTAATAGTATAATAACAAACAGGAATCTTTTCATTAGAAAAGCAATTAGTAAAGTCATGGTTCAACACATATTAGCCTGCAATATACTATGCATAATATGGAGTAGCATATACTTCATTCACGCGATCTGCCACTAACTATTTTTATCCCTTACAACAGCTTTTTGAATTCGGCTATTTGAGTCCTGTAGCTTTCTTCTACTTCGGGGCTTAAGCTATCTTTGTATTTGTAGTAATACACGTTCAATTTTTGCAGAATACTCCCTGCAATATCAGTGTCACCCAGTTCATAGTAGCACTTTAAGAGACATAAATTCACTTCAAAATACATTTTATCTTGCTGGTAGATCACCACCTGATTGAGAGATTTTAGAGCCTCCAAAAAAGCATTCTCTCTTGTCAGTAGGATGCCTTGTATAGCTTTTAGATCATTTTCAGATTCATGAATTGCCCGCTCTTTGAGTCTTTCAAATTCAGCTCTCGCTTTCTCATGATTTTGAGCCAAGTGTTCTATCACATAGCTGTGCAATACACCTGGATTAAGGCTGGATTTCAGATCCACAAGTGCCTCATAGTATTTGTCCTTATAGTCAGAGGGTACAAGTTTAGATTGAATCAGCACAACTAAGAGATTGTACTTTTCTTGTCCACTGGCCTGTTCAAAATGCATATCCATTAATTTATGGATGCTATTAAGGTAAAGCTCTGGTTGGTTTAAATCAGAACCCTCAACTATGTCCAGAATTAAGGTTTTGTGTAAAAGGGGCAATCGCTCCTCTTCCAGCATTTCTAAGTATTTAAGAGGAGAATAGTACTTTGGCTCAAAGCCTTTTCTCATTTCCTTTTGCAATGTTTCAGATTCAATTTTGTGTGCAGCCTTGTGTGTAAAGTCAAAGAAGATAGCATCCTGAATGTGTTGTATCTCAATTAGATGCATGGCTGGTTCTAGTCTTTGATAGTTCTCCGCTATGGAGCTTGGTTTATAGTTTTTCTCTTTATAGAATTTATAGAAGTAATATTTTCTTAGCTCATTGAGATAATCCGTGATGATTGTTCTGAGATGGCCTTTTTTAAGATAAGTTTCGATCTGCTGAAAGTGCTCTTCAAGCATCTCTACATAGGGTTCATCCATGCCTTGTTCTCTCAGATATCGGATGTATTGCAGCTGTTTGAGTACTAGCACATGGTCTTCGTCCTGAAGTATTTCAGATCTCATATACTTATCAAGGTATCTACGAAGCTCGTACAATTTGCGGTACTGGGCAGGTTCACTCCATATTTCCTGTTCCTGTACACTCAATTGCTCCACTTGAGGCAGCTTCATTATCTGTTCACAGAGACTGGTGTAGGTCTTTGCATTTCGCTCCGTGAGAAACAGCAAATACTTCTTAAACTTGATGTAATCAGCCTTTTTAAGTCTTTGAAGGCATTTTTGGATGAAGCTTAATTGATTCATAGCGCCATAAGGTAGTACAGAACTGCTCTATCTGCAATAATTTAAAAGCGCATTTTTTGCACTTTCGTCACCTAAAGCAAGGAGTTTTTGCCACTGAAGACATGCATTTGCAGTATCTGCCTGTGATAAAAAGATTTCTGCACCTATCAGATAGGCGTCTTTGTAATCCGTATCTTGATTGATGGTTTTTTGCAGCCACTCCTGTGCTGCTTCCATTTTTCGAAGCTTATATAATGCATAAGCCATTCCAAAAGTAGCGTCCGCATTTTGAGGGTTAAATTCTAATGATTTTCTAAAGTAGGGCAGAGATTGCTCATAGGTATCAAGGTAAAACGCATGTGCTTCGCCCAGAGCATAATATGATTGAACAAATGAAGAATCAGATTGAATACTTTTATCTAAAGCTACTAATGCGAGCTCGCCTTGTTTTAAGGCAAGATGACAAAGACCAACCTGATAATAGATTTCTGCATGATTAAGTTCTGATTTCAAAGCAGCTTGTTTCAAATCAGGCAAGGCACTTTCATAATTCTTTAACGCCTTGATATATACCATCCCTCTTCGGTAAAAAGGCTCCCATAGTTCCGGATTGAACCGAATGGCTTCCGTGTAAGACAAAATGGCTTGAATGAAATTTTCTTTTGATTCAAAGGCAAGACCTTCTTCAAGCCGCACTTGAGCGGTGTAAAGATTCATTACCCTATAAAAGGCAAGCCCAGCCACCACAATAACCATGAAAATAAGTAGGGTAAACCCATAGTATTTTGTTGGAATTGGCTGATTGGCTTTGCTTCGTGATCTTCCTGTTGAGGAAGTTTTTCTATTTACAGGTGGGGAATATCCATCAGGGGAAGGTCTAGGTCGGGGAGGGGTAGGGTTAGATTTCTTTATTCTACTCTGGGCAAGTCGAGTATCGTACTGCCTTTTCCTCTCTGCATGCGAAAGAATATGATAGGCAGCGGTTACTTTCTTAAAATGATCTTCTAGCGTGGTGTTTCCCCCTGTTCTATCAGGGTGGTAGCGCATAGCTAGTTTTTTGTAGGCAGATTTTATTTCTTCCAAAGAGGCTGATTCGGCCACACCTAATATTTGGTAATGTGTGGACCCCATCGCTACAGATCCAGCAACTTTTTGATTTTGAAATACAATTCAGTATTGTCATACATGCCTGTAAATTCTTCAGCACCAACACCATACGCAAATACTGGAACCATCACACCTGTATGATTCCCAGTGGTAAAAGCTCCTTCAACTGTTTTATCTTTAATACTTCCAGCATTCAGTGCCAATCCACCAGCCTCATGATCTGCTGTAATTACTACCAAGGTTTCTTTATCTGCTTTGGCAAACTGTATGGCCGATTCAATGGCATTATCGAAGTCAATCATTTCGCTGGTGATGTAATCAATTTGATTTGCATGACCTCCCCAATCTATTTGTGAACCCTCGATCATCACAAAAAAGCCCTTTTTATTCTGATCTAACAGATTTATAGCGTGCTCAGTAGCTTTTTTCAACATATCTGCTCTGCCTTCGCTTACCTTAAGTGCTCCATCCTCTGCCACAAAACAGCCCAACTTACCTTTCTTTACAGTAAGGCACTCCTCGATGCTATTTTTCATGGTATATCCCTTCTTTTCAAGCTCTTCAATCAAGTTGCGTCCATCTTTTCTCGTTCTGAAGAATTTTCTGCCGCCACCAATGAAAACATCAATTTCCGTTTTGAGGAAATCTGCAGCTATTTCGTCATTCATTTTTCTGCTAGGTACATGGGAGATAAAACTTGCTGGAGTAGCATGAGTAATACTACTGGTGGCCACCAAGCCTGTACTTAGGCCTTTTACTTCTGCCATTTCCAAAAGTGTAGGATGAGGTTTATCAAATTCATCTACACCAATGGCCCCATTTTTTGCCTTTTTACCTATCGATAAAGCTGTGGCTCCAGCTCCTGAATCTGTGATAAAGTCATCAGCGGAATAGGTGAAACTGAACCCCACGGCTTGACATTGCTCCAAGGAAAGTGGTAAACCTTTGGCCACTCTGCCTGCATATACTTGCGCCACTCCCATACCATCGCCAATCATTAAAATGAATTTTTTCGGTTTTTGCTGTGCTTGGGTTAAACTAGAAAGGAACAAGAAAAAGATGAGGAAAATAGATTTCATATTAGTGTGTATTTTTTGCCGGGCAATGATTTGATCAGTTGGTTGAATTCCATAGAAAGTAAAACTGAAGCTAATTTTGAAAGCTCAATTTTACTCAAAATACTTAGTTGGTCTATGTGTAAAGCCTCATGATCTAACAATAGATGGTATACCATTTTTTGATCTCCTTCCAATTGAAGAACAGCTTCTCTTACCTTCTGTTTCGGAGATTTTTGATTTGAGGTTACTGACCAACTCATGTCAGTGGTCAGATCTTCTACTGAGGTGAAGATGCGTGCTTCATGGTTTCTGATCAGATGCAGGCATCCTTCACTGAATTTTTTATCTACTTCTGCGGGCACTGCATACACTTCTTTGCTGTATTGATTGGCATATCTGGCGGTGATGAGGGCTCCACCTTTTTGAGCTGCTTCTACTACAATCACCGTGTCAGACAGCGCTGCTATGATTCTATTTCTGGCTGGGAATTGACCCGCAACAGGGATAGTACCTGGTGGATATTCACTGAGCAGACCACCTTGCTCTTGCATGTGTAGTGCTGTTTGTCTGTGTTCGGAGGGATAGATTTTGTCTGTACCGCCTGCCAGTACGCCTACAGTGGCCATTCCTTGTTGAATAGAAGCCCTATGAGCAGCTATATCAATGCCGAAGGCCAAACCACTCACAATCAACGGATGTAGAGGTACAAGATCGCGGACGATTTTTTCTGTAATTGCTTTGCCATACTCGGTCGCTTTGCGGGTACCTACCAGAGCTACAATTCTATTTGCATCAAGAGGACATTTACCCTTGCAGTACAAAACCAATGGAGCATCCATGTAGGGCTTAAGTCGGGTAGGGTAGCTAGGGTCCAGGTAGGTTTTGATTTCTACTTTTTGCTTTTCACAGTTTTTGATAATGACTTCAGCAGATTTCCTGAAATCATTGGATTTGATGAGTTGCGCTATCTTTTCCCCAATACCAGGTACTTTTTGAAGTTTCTCCGGCTTAGCATTCAACACGGCCCCGGGACTGCCCAGGTAGCTGATCAAATGTCTGGCATTTACAGGTCCAACACCCTCAATCAATGAAATCGCCACAGTATCCAGCCACTCCTGTGATTGCATAGCAAATTAAGGCAAGTTGTTTTTCATATCTACTAGGAAGGCTCGCATAGATTTCAAGGATTCCAAAAGCTCCACTTTATCGATGGATTTGCCCTTGTGTGCTTTGAGGTAATCCTTTGCTCCCGATAGGGTATATCCTTTTTCTTTCAGCAAGTACTGTATGGTGCGGATCTGAGCAATATCTGACTTGGTAAAAAGCCTTAAGCCCTTTCTGCTTTTCTTGATTCTGAGTACATCAAATTCCTTTTCCCAAAAACGCAGTAGAGATGCGGTAAGCCCCAGCATCTCAGATACCTCGCCTATGGAGTAGTAAACTTTTTCAGGTTCGTCTGATTCAATCAATTTCATGTAGACAAAGATAAGAACACCCTGCTTGAATGAAGCTATACATTAAATCTAAAGTGCATGATGTCTCCATCTTGCACCACATATTCCTTACCTTCTATGGCAATTTTGCCCACTTCTCTACAAGCAGCTTCAGTTTTATACTTCTCATAATCAGCTAGTTTAATCACTTCCGCCTTGATAAATCCTTTCTCAAAATCGGTGTGAATGACCCCAGCAGCTTGAGGTGCTTTCCAGCTTTTGGTGATGGTCCATGCTCGTACCTCTTTTTCACCCGCAGTGAAATAGGTGATTAAATTCAAAATGGAATAAGATGCTTTGATCAATTTATTCAATCCACTTTCTGTAAGGCCATATTCTTCTAAGAAAATGGCTTTTTCTTCCGGATCGGTGAATTCTGCAATTTGAGATTCTAGGGCTGCACAGATCACTACTACCTGTGCATTTTCATGTTTTACAGTATCTTTCAACTTGTCTACCAGCGCATTGCCACCTTTTACAATCGAGTTTTCATCCACATTGGCGGCATAGATCACAGGCTTTACGGTGAGCAAATGTATATCCTGAATGGCTAGCTTGTCTTCCTCGCTCATTTCCAGCGTGCGTGCATTTTGCCCACTTTCAAGGTGTGCTTTGTAGGCCTGGGCCACAGCCAAATCCTTCTTTGCCTTGGCATCTCCTGCTTTGGCTATTTTCTCCAATCGCTGTATTTTTTTGTCTACAGACTCTAGGTCCTTTAACTGAAGCTCTGTATCAATAATTTCCTTATCACCTACAGGATCTACCAAGCCATTCACATGGATGATGTTGTCATCTTCAAAACAGCGGATCACATGCACAATAGCATCCACCTCGCGGATATTGGCTAAAAACTGATTTCCTAAGCCTTGACCTTGGCTAGCCCCTTTTACCAATCCTGCTATGTCTACAAACTCAATTACAGCAGGCACCACGCGCTGAGGATTTACAATGCTGGTAAGTACATCTATTCTATGGTCAGGCACGGTCACCACACCCACATTGGGCTCGATGGTGCAGAAGGGATAATTGGCCGCCTCAGCTTTTGCACTGGAAATGGCATTGAATAAGGTGGATTTGCCTACGTTGGGCAAGCCTACTATTCCGCATTGTAAACTCATGAATTTGAGAGGTTAACTTGTTTTTTGATACTAAATACTTTGAACTCTTTGATAGCCCTTTTAAATTCTAAGACTGTAACTCTGATGACCGTATAGGCAGGAATGGCCGAAATCATTCCTAAAACACCTCCAATAGCCCCTCCAAGAAAAATCATTGTAAAAATTTCCAAAGGATGAGCCTTTACACTTCTTGAGTAAATTAAGGGCTGCAAAACTAAATTATCTACCAATTGGGCAACCATAAATGCTGCTAAAACTTTTGATCCAAAAAATACATACTCATTAAATGATAGAACGTCACCTGGGGCATTGGCTAACGAAATAGAAAGTCCGAACAGGGTGCCTATGAGTGGACCTAGGTAAGGAATGAGGTTGGCTAAACCAGCAAATGCTGCCAGAGTAAAAGAATATTCCACACCAATGATATTCAATCCAGTAGCCACAATAGAGAAGACGAAGAATACTTCCAACAACAATCCTCGGAGATAACTGCCCAATAAGTTTTCAATTTTATATACAGTAGAGGCTACTACTTCAAAATAGGCATTGGGTACAAATGATAGAATAAGATTTTTAAGTAGACTGTGCTCGAACAGCAGGAAAAAGCAAATAAATGTAACGCTCAGAATGCCTATGGCTACGCTGCCAGTGATAGAAACTAAATTGTTAAGTATAGAATCTATTTTAATCTCGCTTACAAGGTTTCCTAGGCCATCATTTATTTGTTTATGCAAAAATCCTGGCTTTTGGTTTACTACTCCATTTGATATTAAAGCTTCTTCTACTTTAGCTATAGGTTCATCTAGGGCATCTACCAATTCATTGAAATCTGTTTGCTTGATGAGCTCAATTTGATCGTTTACTAAGGGAACAAAAATGAGGACAATCAGCGAGAGAAAGGAGATAAAGAGCAGAAAACTTAGGGCAACGGCCAGTGCTCGATTCAATCCTAATCCATATATTCTGAACCTGCTGAGCACCTCCACTATGGGCGCTATCATGGCTGAAATGACGAGTGAAATAGCAAAATACAACAAGTAATTGCTTAAAAAATAACCTACCGTAACCAGTAGCGCAATGATCAATAAAAACAATACAGCCGGGGGTATTCTCATGTTAGGATGTTTTCCCGGCTGTAAAGATGATGTTAGATTTTTAAAAAACCGAAGATAAAGGCTTGATTAGCGCTTTCCTCTTCTTTCTTTTGCTCGCTCTCTGTTTTGCTCTTTCTTTTCAGATTGCCACTGTTCCCACTTGGTATACTGATCAGCGGTTAAAATCTGCTTCATTTCAGCTTTATGCTTTTCCTGAGCTGTACGAATGCGCTCGCGTTCTTCTTTTTTCTCCTCCTTATTCTTTTCGCGAAACTCATCCACCACTTTTGCCCTTTCAAGGTTTGCGGTGTACGCCTGTGCAGCCTGTTCATCAGAAAGCGAAAGTTCTTTCTTCATCTTTTCTGTGTTGGCTTTAGCCCTTTCCTCTGCTGTTCTTGGGGACCTATCCTGTGCTAAAAGGGGAATCCACAGCGTAATCATACAAAAGCCAATAATCATTGCTATTTTTTTCATGATAGAATATGTTTGTTTGGCCTTTAGATAGACAAAGCGCTGTGTAGTTTAAAGGAGGGGTGCAAAGAATACGTAGACCAGAGGCAGGTATCCCCACCTAACACGTTATTAATTAATTAATGCCGACAAGCTTTTATAGGAATACCCTAAAATCTATAAACCAAGGCACCAGGGGTTAGATAAAGACTGCTTTGTCTTTGAGAATTTTTCAATAAATTTCCTCCATCTCGTATGTCCTTGTGGCCTGACATTGCAAGAAAAAAACCAGATGTATAAAATGCTATTGATACTAAAGATCCAGCAAACAAAACTGTAGATTCTTCTGCATTCACAGTAGCTACTGTAGTTAATAAAAGTACAGAAAAACCAACTATCCTGAGAGCGTCTGCTGTGTACATTTTTGTGCCTCCCCTTGCTATTAGTGTTCCAGCATCAAAATGACCTAATGAAGGCGAATTTGCACCTACAGGTATATTGCTTTCTAAAGGTGTGGCACTTTTATAAACTCTTGATAGTTTTGGACCATTTTGAAATCCTTTTTTTACGATCTCAGGGTCAGAGCAAGTAAGCCATTTTATACCGAGGTAGGATAGGTTTCTTCCTTCTTCTGTGAAAACAGAATCACGTTCCAAGGAGATTATTTTTACGTTCAACAATTCTCCACGGATGGTGTAGATTTGATCTTGGGCCATTGAGAGGAACGAAAGAAGTAAGAACAGGTTGATGAAGATGAACTTTGTCATTTGGTAGTTTTTTGCGCAAAACTATCAAATAGTTTAAATCACCCTATCAGTTATTGAAATTTTTAGTGAAAGTATTCAGAATAACAGTTTCAGGTAGGGCATTTGCCTCGGGATAAGACCTCAACCATTGCTTCCCCTTGTAAGGTGTCCCCACCTTACACATGATGAACTTTGATCCTCTTGTAAGATATCCTCACCTTACATATGATGAACTTTTATTCATTGATACCAAATCTCACACTACTCAACCAAAAACTTACCGCGGAAACTGCCTCTATCTTTAGCTTCCACTTGCCAGAAGTAGATTCCTGATTGAAACACAGCAGGGTCAACAACTACCTCATTGCCTTGATAGGTCCCAACCAGATTCCCTAACAGGTTATAAATCTGTATTTTACTGTTCTCTAATTGCGTAAAATGAAGGGTATTGCCAATCTTCACAGGATTTGGGAACACTTCGATGGCTTTCCTTTCAACCAACTGATCGTCAAATCCCAAGACAGCAAGGGTATCGAAAGGAGTGCCCCAGGTTTCTCCATTTTTGCTGAAGTATGTAAGTACTCTGGAATACTGTCTACAACCATAAGGCCCCATGATCGATGGACTTTTTATAATCTCTTGCACCACTCCTAAGTCTTTTGAGAAAACCTGAAGGGCAGAGGTGTAACCAGCAGACCCCACTGGAGAACAATTTAAAAAAAAGACATTGTTGGAAGTATAACCTATAAGACCAACTACAGGCAAGGGGACAGAAATCTTATTTCGTCCATTGTATGTAGTATCGTATGAGAGAAAATAAATCTCACTGGTATAGCTACTTGAGGTATCTAAAGCATCTATATACCTATAAGGCTCGAGATAAATTATTTTAGTGATGGTATCATGCCTATAATTAACATTGGTATTAGAGGATACTGGAGAGTTATTCGTAGTGCTGTCTACAAACATTCTTTTTAAGCCTAATTCGATAGAGTCTCCGTTGGGGTAATTATTTTTATATATGACTTGCTCAATGACTTGTTTTTTGGATAGATAAGAATGAAATGAATTACTATTTGTTTCTATTTCATTGAAATGAAAAATATCACCTATGCTAAGATTAAATATCTCATCCAATTTTGTGTCAGGCGTTCCAAGCCACTGCTGATTGGCTTTTTGGCTTACAAGGTTGTAAATGGTAGGGTCGCTTACAGGCATTCCAGTAGAATCATTACATAAGGAAGCTAGACGCATGGCTGGAGTGCTAAGCAATCCATGATTTTTGCTGATCTTAAATGTGATCTGATTCCATCCATCGAATGTCAGGATCTGGCCTAGGGAATCTTTTGAGGTAATTCTGATAGTTTTGATAGAGTCAGAAACACCCAAAACAGTACCTATTTCCATTTGTATAACCGCAGCTTCCAGATATCTTCCGGATCTAAAAGGCGCGAATATCCATGGCTGATTTATCTGGGCTTGCGACTTTAGAAGAATAGTATCTCCGCAATAGCTGATGAATCGATAATCTCCAGAAGACGATTTGATGACCAACTTTCCGAAACGGCTCACTTGATTGGCCACAACGTATTCTCCTGGATACCCATAAGATAAGTCATTACTAAGTGGACCATGCTCAGGGCCTTTCCGGAGATAGATGAATTGATCTGATCCTACAGTAACTATGGAATCTGGGTAGATATTGATTGTCTTGACCGGATTAAAAATATCCCTATAGTATTTGCTATTGACTCCGGGTTGAATTACCTCCCAATTCTGTGCGGAGGCACTAAACATGATTGAGAATAATAAAATTGGTATAAGGTTCTTCATATGCTGCAATTTTAGATAAACAAAACTATCTAAAAAACCAGAAGGATAAAAGAGATCACCCATATTTAGGTGTCAAAATCGCGATAAAGTTTTGGGACCTTGGTTTTCATACCTATATTGGGTTCATAAGTGCATAGGATGGAGCCTTACATGAGCGGTACGGTAGGAACAGATAGTGCTAAAAATATTCGGCAACTTATTATTATCCTAACAACCCATAAGTCACAATCCATCTCTATTAA